>JAKIWY010000251.1 GCA_022749835.1 Thermoplasmata archaeon
ATCTTGTAGTCGGGGTGGAAGCGCAACAGATGGAACGGCGTGTCCGCGCCGAGCTCTTCACGTACGAACCGCGCCAGTTTGCGGAGGGCCCTGGCGTCGTCACCGACCTGGGGGACGATGAGGTCGGTCACCTCGACGTGGACCCCCCGACGCTTGAGCTCGGCCGTCGTCTCGAGGATCGGCGCCGGTCCCTTCGCGGTGATGTACTTTCGCATGAACGACTCTTCCCCGCTCCCTTTGAAGTCGACGCTGATCGCGTCCAGCTTCGGCGCGAGCACGTCGACCGCCTCGGGGGTCATGTAGCCGTTCGAGACGAAGTTCGTGTAGAGGCCGTGCCGGTGGGCCTCCTCGATGACGTCGAGGGCGTACTCGATGAAGATGGTGGGCTCGTTGTAGGTGAACGTCACCCCCTGGCAGTCAAGCCGGAGGGCGTCGCGGACCGCGTCCTCGGGGGTGAGAGGTCGTCCACCGACCTCCCTCTCCTGCGAGATCTCGGCGTTCTGGCAGTAGAGGCAACGCCAGTTGCACCCGACCGTTCCGATGGAAAAGACCCGGGTGCCTGGCCGATAGTGCGAGAGCGGCTTCTTCTCGACAGGGTCGACCTGGACGGCGGCCGCGCGACCGTAGGAAAGCAGCTCGAGGCGGCCGTTCACGTTCTTGCGGACGAAGCAGAAGCCGTGGGAACCCTCGGGGATCACGCAGTAGCGAGCACAGGCAGTGCACCGGACTTTTCCGCCGGGGAGCGGCTCGTACAACTGGGCCGGATGCGCCATGGTCGGGGCGGTGAGGCGCCCCGCCCAACAACGCCCGGGAGAGGGATAACCCTTCTCGGAAGAGGTCCTCGGTCGGCGCAAGGATTGATACACCGAACGCCGTGGCCGGGCCAGTGCCCGCGCTCCCGCCCGCGAACGGCGACCCTCGGGCGGACGCGATCGAACGCGCAGTCCTCCTCGAGATCGCCCCCGATGCCGAGACGCTTGCACGGGTCGCCGCGACGCGCGGGCGTCTCGTTGCCCGGGTGGAGGAGGCCGCGCGGGCCCACAAGATACCCCTCGTCCGGGCGCTCGTCGCCGGCAGCGCCGCGCGGGGCACCTTCCTCAAGGACCGGCTCGACCTCGACCTTTTCCTCCTCTTCCCCCCGTCGACCGCGCGTTCGGACCTCGAGCGCCAGGGCCTCGAACTCGCCGGGTCGGTCCTTTCGGCCCCCGAGACCCGCTACGCCGAGCACCCGTACCTTCGGGGGACGTTCGACGGCTTTCAGGTCGACGCGGTTCCGGGATACGCGATCGATGACCCGTCGAAGCCGCTGAGCGCGGTGGACCGCACCCCGTTCCACCAAGCGTTCCTCTCGGAGCGCCAGAGCCCGGCGATGGTCGAGCAGGTGCGCTTGACCAAGCAGTTCCTCAACGCGCTCGGAGTCTACGGCTCCGAAGCCCGGACCGGCGGATTCTCCGGGTATCTGGTCGAGCTGCTGGTCCTGCGATTCGGCAGCCTCAGGGCTCTTCTGACGGCCGCCCAGGGGTGGAGGATACCGGTCCGTCTGCCCTCCGACCCCCGGGCGAACCCGAGGGTCCCGGACGATGTCGCCCTCGTGATCGACGATCCGGTCGACCCGAATCGGAACGTGGCCACCGCCCTCTCCCGTCGCAACCTCGCCCTGTTCAGCCTCGCCGCCGGCGAGTACCTCCGTAAGCCCTCCGAGAGCTGGTTCCGGCGGCGTGTGCCCCCGGCGCTCTCCATCGAGCGCGGCCGGCAGATCGTTCGCGAGAGGGGCACCCACGTGAGCGTCGTCACCCTCGAACGACCGAAGCTGGTGGACGACATCCTGTACCCCCAGCTCCGCAAGGCGGAGCGCTCCCTCGTGGCAGAGGCCGAGCGCCTGGGGTTCACGGTGCTCGGGAGCTCCAGCGCGGCGGGCAGTGACCGACTCGTGGTCCTGCTCGAGTTCCCCCAAGGTATCCTTCCGGCCGTGCGGTTCCACGACGGACCACCGGCGGGAATCGACCGGGTCGGACAGTTCCTGGAGAAGTGGACTGCCCCCTCGGCGCCCGTCCTCCAGGGGCCCTACGTCACCTTGGACGGCAAGCTCGCCGTGGAGGCGCGACGGACCGAGCGAGGTGCCGAGACGCTCCTCGGAGAGGCACTCGAGAGGCTCCCGCTCGGGAAGGACCTGAAGTCGACGCCCACGTCGTCCCATCGGGTCGAGTCGCTCGGGGCGACGTCCTCGACTCCGGAGCTCGAGCGGGCGCTCTCCGACCTCCTGGAGAAGCGCCTACCGTGGCTGCGAGCTCCCGGCGCCTGACCGCCCGCGGGCCGTCTACCTACGGGGGAAAGACGTTCAGCAGCAGGAACCAGATCCCGAGCCAGGCGAACAGTTGGGTGACGATGATCCCGGCCCAGTCCCCCTTGGTGTACTCCCCGGACTGCGAGCGGATCTTCAGGATGATGAACGGGGCGGCAACGAGGAGCGCGACGCCGATCGCGACCG
>JAKIWY010000252.1 GCA_022749835.1 Thermoplasmata archaeon
GATTTGTCGAAGGCGGTGTAGATGGGGTCGCGGTTCCAGAGTGTGCTGGTGACGTTCAGGGTGATCGGGGTTTTCGAGCCGTTGTGCGGAGCGTTCGTGTAGTTCAGCCAGATCTTCGACTTGATGACGAGGGGGAGGCTCGTGGTGGCGTTCGGAAGAATCACCGCGGTATGCGAGCCGGCGAAGGGAACGATATCCGGTTCGCCCAGGTTCTGGATCGCGACGCAGGTGTACTGGTCGATCGGGTAGCAGTTCGGGTTGAAGGTGGCGCTGTTGGCGTTCGGGGAGCTGCTGGCGGCCGCCGAGGCCCCGGAGTGGCCGCTAACGGCACGGGGAGCCCCGATGGCCCCCGGAACCGCCGAGTGGGCGAACGCGGTCGGAACGGCCATCAGCCCGACGACCCCGATGAGGAGCGAGAGGGCGGTCAGCCGGCGGGCGAGGTCCTGGCGTCGGACGGCGTGCGCTTGCATTCCATTCGTGGTGCTATTCATTGTCAATCGACTCGCCGGCATCACGCGTGCGAGACAATGCGGAAGCGGCCGCGTAGATAAACTCTCTCGAACAACGCCCACACGCAGGCGGGGTGGTCATCTTCATGGCTATAGACCTCTGCCGGGCCTTTTTCGAGGGAAAAGTCGGTTTTTCACCTCGAGCGGGATGGCCTTCGGCCGACGCGCTCCGGAGCTGGCGGGGGCGACGAGGAGTAAACCGCTCGGGCTCGCGAACTCCGGACACTTACCCGAGCGCCCGCTCCGACGTTGGGCGGGGAACCGGGGAGCTTGTTGGGGAGGACTTTCCGGGCGACGGCCTTCCACGAAGTGGACCCTCGGCGCCTTCCCCGATCGTGCGAACGGCGGTCGCGGGGCCCGGGGGCGGCCTCAGCGTCCGAGGATCGGCGGGCCGCCCGTCGGGGGGCCCTCCCCGGGCCGGCGGAGCGCGGACGCTTTCACGGCGACCCTCAACGCGACCGCCCGGTTCGTGATCCCGACGCGCATGAAACCCGCGCCGAGGAACCATGCGACGGCGGCGGGCACGGAGAGGTTTGCGACGGCGGCGTTCGGTCCGATGACCGCCTGCAACGGAACAGCGACGGGGTTCGATGCGGGAGGCGGTGGCGGAGGGACCGACGGCGACGGAACGTTCGGCGGGAGTCCGTTCGGCGCGAGGTCCACCCGAATCTCGGCAAGGGGGAACGAGAGGGTCACGACGCTGTCGTTGGTGGCGGGCAGGAAACTCGCGCGGCTGTACAAGCCTCCCGGCGGTGGGAGGCTTCCCGCCGCCCGACAGTCGGCGGTCGTACATGCATCGACGGGAACCAGACCGTACGGGGGGCCCGTGGCGATGACGTTGAAGCTCGCCGCCCAGGCGTCGCCGACGTACATGACGTTCGAGCCCGCCTCCCGGCTCCAGTTCCAGCCCAGGTAGGTCACCCCGTTCGACTCGAGGATGGACGGTGCCGTGTCGCACCCGGAGTAGCTCGCCCCAGCGCGTTGGCACGAGGCGCTCGGTTCAAGCTCTGAGCCCGGAGCCAGGGCGATGTGGCCGAACGGCACGAACGTGAACATCGGTCGGTCCGTTCCGGCGGCCACCTGGCTCAACCGGACCGGGCCGAATCCTACTTGCCGCCACGCGTCGAGGAGCGTCGGGTTCTCCGTGTTCGGACTGGCCACCGGGCCGTGGGCGACGTACTGGAGCGATCCTTGCGCCCCGTCCGGACAGGTGAAGAACCCGGGGCCGGCCCAGCTGCCGCCGGTGGCCGCCGCCAGGTCACACCCGGCAAGGAGGACCCGCTCGACGTTCTGCTGGACGAGAGTGCCGCCCGGCCCACCCCCGGCGATCCCCGAGGGCCATCCGAGAGAGTACGGGTCGGTCGGCGTCGCCCACAGGTCGATCGTGTCGATCGTGCAGCTCCCACCGAGCGAGCGCGTGCAGCTCGGGCTTGTCGTGGCGAGCGCCGCAATCGAGTGGCTAGAGTTCCCGTCCTGGCTGCGGACCCAACCCTCGCAGGCTGGGCTCGTTCCCTCGGCAAAGACGTAGGACGGCTCGCAGGAAGGACTGTAACATTCACCGGAGGAGGTGCAGTAGCCGAGGGCGCCGTAGTCCTGGACGTAGGCGGGGTCGCGTGGGGCCGTGGCGCCCATCCAGAGGATCACGTGGTGCGACTGGTCCGCCCAATCGAGGCCGCTCCCTGTGATGGCCCCGTAGAGAGCGGTGGTCGACGAGGAGTGGAGACGGTTGTCGGAGAAATCGGAATCGGGGTAGGTGAACCCTCCCCCGAGCACTTGCGACTGGAATGTCGAGCTGACCAGGGTGCCGAAGGCGCTCGCGGGGACGAACGACGCGATGTCCACATGGTACTGCGCGCCGTCGTGGTCGTCGAAGTTGTCGAAGCTCGCGAAGTAATCGACCAGGGCGAAGGTGACCTGCGTGTGGGGGTTCGCCGACGCGATCGCATTGGCGATCTGCTGGGCGTGC
>JAKIWY010000253.1 GCA_022749835.1 Thermoplasmata archaeon
ATCCACTCGGGCTCGTGCTTGAGGATCGAGATCTGCTCGACGATATCCCGCGAGAGCCCGCGCTCGGTGCGGATCTTGTACGTCTCGGGATTCTTGAAGTCGTAAAGGGTGTAATCGAGCGGGGTGATCTCGGCCGCCGTCTGCGCCATTTTCCGTACCGATAGATTCCATCACTCGAAGGTATTTAAATTAATAGTCACTCCGACAGTGACAAACCTTTCCCCCGGCGGAGGGACGGGGGCCAGGGGCGCGGTTTGTCGGTGGGACGGCTACAGCCCCGGATGGGCCGTCCCGGCCGATGCCGCGGCTTGAGGCGAAGGGATACCGGGGACGCCGCCACGGGAGAAGAACGCGTCGGCTTTGGCGAGCGCCGCCCAGAGCCGGTCCATCTCCTCTACGGTGTTGTAGAGGTAAGGGCTCGCCCGGGAGAGCGCCGGCACGCCGAGACGCTCCATGAGCGGTTGGGCGCAGTGGTGACCCGAGCGGATGGCGATACCCTCGGCGTCCAGGAGGCTGGCGATATCGTGGGGATGCATCCCCTTCAGTCGGAAGGAGATGACCGCCTCGTGATCGTTCACCGAGCTCGGGCCGAAGACGGTGAGCCGCTCGCCGAACAGCTCCTTCGCCTTCGAAAGACTGTGCCGAAGCAGCGAGCGTGAGTGGCTCTGGATCTCATCGAAACCGATCGTCTCCAGGTAGGTGAGCGCGCGCGAGAGCGCGTACGCTCCGCCGGCGTTCGGGGTCCCGGCCTCGAAGCGGGCCGGCGGCTCCCGGTAGCTGACTCGGTCGGTGTGGACCTCGCGGATCATCTCGCCTCCGCCGGTTGCGGGGGGCATCCTCTCGAGGAGCTCCTTGCGGCCCCAAAGGACGCCGATCCCGGTCGGACCGAGTGCCTTGTGGCCGGAGAACGCGAGCAGGTCGATCCCGAGCTTCTTCACGTCGAGGCGAAGGTGTGGGGCCGACTGGGCCGCATCGAGGACCACGAGGGCTCCGACGTCGTGCGCCTTCTCAGCGATCTCCAGCACGGGGTTGACCGTGCCCAGGACGTTGGAGACGTGCGTCAAGGTGACGACCTTCGTCTTGCGGCTCAAAAGGCGGTCGTAGTCGGCGAGCAGGAGTCGGCCCTCGCCGTCGACGTCGACGAAGTCGAGCGTGATGCCCGGATACGCCCTCAGGAAATGCCAGGGGATGATGTTCGAGTGGTGCTCCATGATCGTCGAGACGACCTGGTCGCCCTTGTCGAGAATTCCCCGCGAAAAGCTCGTTGCGACCAGGTTGATCGCTTCCGTCGTGCCTCGGAGGAATACGACCTCGCTCGAGTCGCTCCCGCCGAGGAACTGGGCGACGTGCTCGCGTGACTTCTCGAAAGCGTCGGTCGCCTCCTCGGAGAGCTGGTAGACGCCCCGGTGGACGTTGGCGTTCAGGCGCTCGTAGAACTCGCGCTCGGCATCGAGGACGACGCTCGGCTTCTGGGAGGTCGCCGCCGAGTCGAGATACGCCATCGGCTTGCCGTGGCTGGTCCGCGCGAGTATCGGGAAATCGCGCCGGATCCGCTCGACGTCCATGGTCGCCCCGACCCGTAGGACGGTCTAAGACTTTTGCGTCCCGTCAGGCCCCGGGCGAGGGGGCGGCGGCGCCGAGGCGGACCCAGTCGTACCCCTTCGCCTCGAGCTGTTCCGCGAGCTCTCGGCCGCCCGAGAGCGCGACCACGCCATCGACCATGACGTGGACACGGTCCGGCTTGAGGTACTTGAGGATCCGCTGGTAGTGGGTGATCACGAGGATCCCGGCGTCGGGCCGGTGGAGCTTGGCGACCGTCTCCCCGACGGCGCGCACCGCGTCGATGTCGAGACCGGAGTCGGGCTCGTCCAGGATCGCAAAGGTGGGCGAAAGCGTCGCCATCTGGAGCACTTCGACCCGCTTCTTCTCCCCGCCGGAGAACCCTTCGTTGAGCGAGCGTTTGAGCAGCGTTTCGTCCATTTCGAGCATCCCGAGATTCGTCTTTAGCTCCTTTCCGAACTTGTCGGAGTCGGCCGTCTCGGCGGTATGCCGCTGCATGTAGGCGGTCCACAGGAACTTCGAAAGAGAGAGTCCCGAGACCTCCTGGGGGTACTGGAAACCCAGGAAGAGGCCGGCTTTCGAGCGCTTGTCGACGCTCAGCGGGAGCAGGTCCACCCCGTCCAGGAGGACGGAGCCCTTCGTGACCTTGTACTTCGGGTGACCCATCAACGCGTAGGCGAGCGTGCTCTTCCCGGAGCCGTTGGGGCCCATCAGCGCCGTGAGCTCGCCCGACAGTAGCTCAAGGTTTACTCCCTTGAGGATCTCCTTTCCCGCCACCTCGGCGTGGAGGTCCGTGACGACCAGGGTGTGCTGGCCGGCCGGAGGAGTCGTCATGCTGGCTACCGAGGGAGTTTCAGCCGACAGCGTTATTTAAGCATGGCGCGGTGCGTAAACTCGAGGC
>JAKIWY010000254.1 GCA_022749835.1 Thermoplasmata archaeon
GAAGAGCACTCCGGCGACGGCGTAGACGCCGACGAACAGGAGCACGAAACGCCAGATGCGGCCCAGGAAGTCGAGGGTGGAGCGGCGTCGGGCATTGGCCACGGGACGTGCCGAAGGGGCCCGAGACTATTTCGTTGACGCACGTTGAGGCACCGGACCGTCGGCAGAGGGTCCGTCGGCAGGCCCGATATCTTTCTCGAGGGCGTTCGTACGGGGAGAAAATGCGACCGCGGGTTTAAGGGGCGTGAGCCCCATTTTCCCCACGAGGAGATGACCGAAGACCCACCGACCATCCGCTCGCCGATCCTCCGGAACCGGAGTTTGTTCTTCCGGGGCCGCCAGGGCCGGGTCCGTCTCGCGGCGATCTCAGGGGTCGTGGCCTTGGTGGCCCTCGCGGCGTTCGCGCTCGCCGTGACCGTGGGTTCGGGGTCGGTCGTCGTTCGGGGGGTCCAGTTCCAGCTGATCGAGGGAACGACGACGCAGGGATTTCCGTGGATCTACCCCTCACTGACGAACGATACGACCGGGTTTCCGATCTCCGTGCCCTCGGGCCACACCTTCACCGTCACCCTGCTCGTCATCAACGACGACAACGTCAACCACACGCTCGTCTCGGCCGAGGCGGCGGGGTCGTTCGCGGTGACCGGCGTGGACCCGAATCTACCGATCGGCGTGGAGGGGCACGACGACGGCACCCTCTTCTTCACGATCCAGGTCCCGAACGCCAACCTCGGTTCCACGATGGCGTTCGTCACCCTGATGATCGAGTAGCCCGGGGAGTGAGGAAGAACGCCCTGTCCCCCGGGGCGAACGATAGCAAGAAGAGCCTAGGGGCGCTCGGTCCGGCGATGCCGGTGAAGTTCGACGTCGAGGGTAAGGTCGCGCGGATTACGATCGACCGCCCCGAAGCCCTCAATGCGATCGACCCGGAGGTCCATCGCGCCCTGGTCGACGCGTGGCAGAAGTTCCGCGACGACCCCGAGCTCCACGTGGCGGTCGTCACGGGCGCGGGAGAACGGGCGTTCTCCGCGGGCGTCGATATCAAGCGAATGGGAGAGCTCTATGGGAGCCACCCTCCGCAGATGCGCCGGGAGATCTGGAACCGGGAGCCCGGGATCGGCGGGATCACCCGGAACCTGGACCCGGGAAAGCCGACGATCGCGGCGATCCGTGGCCACTGCCTCGGAGGGGGTCTCGAGCTCGCCCTGGCCTGCGACATTCGCTACGCCAGCCCCGAGGCGACCTTCGGGCTCCCTGAGGTGAAGTGGGGGATCATTCCCGGACAGGGGGGGACGCAGAGGCTCGCCCGGGCCGTTCCGAAGAATGTGGCGCTCGAGATGATCCTGACCGCGCGACCGATCGGCGCCCAACGGGCGTTCGAGCTCGGACTCGTCAATCGCGTCTTCCCCGCGAACGAGCTGCTCCCGGCCGCGATGTTGGCGGCGAAGGAGATCGCGGAACAACCGCCCAAGGCCGTCCGCACGGCGCGGGAGGCGGTTCTGAGGGGGCTTGAGCTGCCGCTCGCCGAAGGGCTGCGCCTCGAACAAGACCTCGCCGACCCGCTGAGGGATTCCGAGGAGAACCGGGCGGCGCGGGCACGGTTCTCGCCGAAGTGAAGGCGTGCCGCACCGCCTAGGGGAAGCGAGCCGGAGAGGGGCCCCTCGCCGCCTCCGGCCGTATTCTGAGACCCCCCTTCGGCTCAAGCGTTAAGCGCGGGGGGCCCTGCGCCGGGCGAGGAAGCGTGCAAGCGTTCGTCAAGACCCAACGGGCGCCGGGTGGCGAGCTCCGGAGCGTAGCGGACCCGACGCCGGCCGACGACGAGGTCCTGGTGGCGGTCCGGGCGGCCTCGGTCTGCGGCACCGACGTCCACATCTGGGAGTGGAACGAGTGGGCGCAGGAGCGCATCCACCGGCTTCCGATGATCTTGGGCCATGAGCTGAGCGGGGAGGTCGTCAAGGTCGGCGCCCGCGTCAAGAGCCTCTCGGTCGGCGACCACGTCTCCGCGGAGACCCACATCGCCGACGGCACCTGCTATCAGTGCCGGACGGGAAAGATGCACATCTGCGAGAACGTCCAGGTTTTGGGCGTCGACCGTGACGGGATATTCGCCGAGTACGCGGTGCTCCCCGAGGCGAACGCCTGGCGGAACGATCCCAAGCTCGACCCGGCCCTCGCCTCCATCCAGGAGCCGCTGGGCAACGCCGTCCACTGTCTCTTGCCCGAGGACAACGTCGAGGACCTCGCGGGGAAGAACGTGCTCATCACCGGCTGCGGTCCCATCGGGCTGCTCGCCATCGTGGTGGCGAAGACGTTCGGGGCATCGACCGTCATCGCGACTGAGGTGAACCCGGTGCGTAGCTCGCTCGCCCGGACCATGGGCGCCGACCTCGTCCTCAATCCGAAGGTGGAAGGCGCCGGGCTGGTGGGACGGATACGGGA
>JAKIWY010000255.1 GCA_022749835.1 Thermoplasmata archaeon
GTGTGTCGTCACCGGGGCGACCTCGGGCATCGGCTGGGAGACGGCCCGCGCACTCGGCCGCCGAGGCGGAATCGTCGTCGTGCTGGGCCGCCACCCGGCCCGCACGGCCGCGGCGGCGTTGGCGCTCTCCCACGAGTTCCCGTCGGCCAAGTTTCTTCCGGTCGCGGGGGACCTCAGCGACCAGGTCGAGCTACGCAGGGTCGCCGCAGAGGTCCGAGCCGTGGCCCCGGCGATCGACGTGCTGGTCAACAACGCCGGCGCGATCTTCTCCCGCTTCGAGACGACGACGGAGGGGATCGAGCGGACCTGGGCACTGAACGTGCTCGCACCGTTCCTCCTCACGACGCTTCTCCTGGAACCGTTGAGGGGAGCCGCGCCCTCGCGGGTCGTCATGGTCTCCTCCGCCGCCCACCGGGGCGTTCACCTCCGGCTCGATACGCACGACACCCCGCGGCGTTACTCCGGTTACGGCACCTACGGCCGTTCCAAGCTGGCGCTTCTCCTCTTGACCCGGGAGTTCGCCCGTCGCCTCGACCCGCAGGAGGTCTGCGTCAACGCCGCCCATCCGGGGTTCGTGGCGACGCGCTTCGGCACGAACAACCCCGGATTCTACGGGCTGGGCTTTGGAGTCCTCTCGAGGGTCTTCGGCGTCTCGGCGAGCGCCGGGGCCCGGACCCCGGTCTATCTCGCGTCGGCCCCCGAGCTCATCGGGGTGAGCGGCGGCTACTTCGTCCGCCAGCGCCCGAGCCCGGGCTCGCAGGCATCGCGGGAGCTCGACACCGCCGCCCACCTGTGGACGCGGTGTCTCGAGCAGACGGGCGAACGCACGCCGCTTGCCCGTCGGTAACCCGTCGGGCCGGCCGAGCCGGCGCCCCGTCAGATCTCGTTGATGACCTTCTGGCTGCGGATGAACGTCCCGCGCTCGAGGTCCCGCCGGGCTTCCAGGATCTCCTCGCGGGTGTTCATCACGATGGGGCCGTACCAGGCGACCGGCTCCCGCAAGGGGCGACCGGTGACGAACAGGAATCGAAGCCCTTCATCGCCGGCGCGCGCCTCGACCGCGTCGCCGTCGTCGAACAACGACGTCTCCCCGGCCCGCGTGGCACCGGAGCTCTCCGGAGTCTCCCCCGGCCGAAGCGTTGTTGGAGGGTCTTTCGATCGAGGCGGCCCGAACGCACCCGAACCCGAGATCGCCTGGGCGAACGCCGTGTGGCCCCGGCGCGTCGGGAGACGGATAGCGATACCGGCGGGAAGTTGGACATCCAGATATGTCGGGTCGACGGGGATCCCCCGGACCGGACCCTCGACGCCGTTGAACTCCCCTGCGACGACCTTCACAACGCTCTCGTCTTCCCGGCGGACGACCGGAATGTCATCGGCGCGAAGGCCGCGGTAGGACGGGACCTCCATCTTGAGACGCCGCGGAAGGTTCACCCAGAGCTGGAAGCCGGACATCGTTCCCTCGATGCGTTTCGGCATCTCCTGGTGGAGGATCCCGCTCCCCGCGCTCATCCATTGGACCTCGCCGCCGCCGATCACTCCGGAGTTGCCCAACGAGTCCTCGTGCTCGACGTTGCCGTTCAGCATGTAGGTGACCGTCTCGATCCCCCGGTGCGGATGCCAGGGGAATCCGGCCAGGTAGTCGACCGGGTTCGAGCTGCCGAAGTTGTCGAGCAGGAGGAACGGGTCGAGCAGCGGGACCTCGCCGTTGCCGAACATCCGCCGCAGCCGGACTCCCGCCCCCTCGAGGGTCTCCGAACCGCCGAACTTCTGGACGACCTTGCGATCTGATGCGCTCATCGATGCCTCGCCCCGGGAGTTCTACTCCTTGGGGGGATATGAGGCGGCCCGTACCTCCGGGTAAGCGGTTCTCGCCAGGGCCGGGCGGGGTCGATGGCCCGGCCCTACGAGAGCATCGGCGGGGACGACTCGGCGGGCGGGTCGACGGGTATCGCCCCCCGCTCCGGCGCCGTGTGCCGAAGCGTCGGGAGCTTGGCGAGGGCGAGGTACGTCAGGCCCGCGAACACCGCGAACAGCACGACCATCACGACGTACCCCATGTTCGAGCTGACCCACTTGAGCTTCACGAGGACCTGGCTGAGTCCGTAGGAGACGATCACGCCGTCCACACCCATCACGAACCGGGTGAAGAAATCCCGGGAGAACGACCGCAGGAGGAGCGTGCCGAGCGGCACGCCGACGATGACCGGGATGAACAGGTACGGCAAGAGGCCGAGGGACGGGAGGGTGACCAGATTCGCCGAGAAGAACTGCGTGAAGAACAGGTAGGTGGCGAGCGTGAGCGACGACTCGGCGACCCGGACCTGGGCGATCGTCGCCCGGAACTCGTCCTTCGAGAGACCCTGGTTGCGGAAGTACAGGGCGAGGGGTGGCCCCGAGATCGTCGTGA
>JAKIWY010000256.1 GCA_022749835.1 Thermoplasmata archaeon
GACGGTTCGGCACAGCGGCCGTCGGGCGACGTGGGGTCGGAGGAGGAGGCTCCTACGGATTGGACCGAGGCGTGGACGCTCCGCCAGGTGCTCGCCGGACTCGAGTGGCAGTACGGGCCGGACGCTGCGCAGGCGATCGTCGCGAAGGGAGTGCGGGGCGTGCGCTCCGCGAGGACGGGCAGGTTGCGGCGACTCTCGCTCGGGGAGGACCGCCTATTCTTCGTGGACAACGACGGGATCCCGAGGCCGACCTGGGCCGGGGCTCGTCTCCTTCGCGAGGTGCTGCCGTTCCCGGTGGCGCGGATCGTCGTGGCTCCGGACGCCGAGCCGTTCGTCTCGGAGGGCCGCAGCCTATTCTCGCGCTTCGTGCGGGGCGGGGACTCCGCGCTGATCCCCGGCTCGAGCGCCCTTCTCGTCTCGGAGGACGACCGGCTGCTCGCCGTCGGACGGCTCTTCCTCGCCCCCCCGGAGATGGGACGCCTCAGCCGGGGGGTCGCCGTACGCGTCACCGCGCACGCCCGGGCCCCCCTCCCCGTGGAGCCGGAGGACGCGCCGGAGAGGGCCGATGCTTCCCCGGCCCGGTGAGCTTTATGCGGGCGCCGAGCCTTTCCCTGCGCGACGGGTCGGGTGGCGCAGACGATGAAGACCTACCTGCTGCTCCACCTCGACAGCGAGGGCGCCCCCTACTCCGAGGTCGCCGACCTGGTCGAAGACATGGGATTCCGCCCGCAACAGGGCGGTTACGACTTCGTCTACGACTGGGGGCGCTCGGCGACGGTCCGCGAAACGCTCGAGTTCGCCGACCGGCTGCAGGCGACCCTCAGCGGAAAGCGCGTCTACTTCCGCATCGAGTCGGTCGACGAATAGCCGACCCTTCCGTCCCCGGGGGGAGGATGCCGTCACGCCGGGAAGACGTTTCCCGCCAACGCCGGACAGGTGACACCCCTTGGTGATCCTCCTCGGGATCGAGTCGACCGCCCACACGGCGAGCGTGGGGATCGTCGACGATTCGACCCGGGTCCTTTCGATCGCCTCCGACATGTACCGGCCCCCGAAAGGCGGGATCCATCCCCGGGAAGCGGCGAACCACCACGTGGAGGTACTCCCGGGGCTCGTACGCTCGGCGCTCGAGAAGGCGGGGATCGGGCCGCGGGACGTCGATGCGGTCGCCTTCGCGCAAGGCCCCGGCCTCGGACCATGTCTTCGCGCCGGCGCTACCGTCGCGCGGACCCTCTCCCTCCTCTGGGAGCGACCGCTCGTCCCGGTGAACCACTGCGTCGCGCACGTGGAGATCGCCCGGGCCCTGAGCGGGCTCGACGACCCCATCCTCCTCTACGCAAGCGGTGGCAACACGCAGGTCATCGCCTTCGGGAGCGGTCGCTACCGCGTCCTCGGCGAGACGCTCGACATCGGCATCGGCAACTTCCTCGACAAGCTGTGGATCGCGCTGGGCGGGACGTTCCCAGGCGGCCCAGCGCTCGAGGAGGAGGCGAAGCGGGGCCACGAGCTGCTATCCCTTCCGTACTCCGTGCACGGGATGGACGTCGCTTTCTCAGGGATCCTCACCGCGGCCCTTGCCCTGAACGCACGCGGAGTCGCCCGGGCCGACCTCGCCTACTCGGTCGAGGCGACCGCCTACAGCATGCTCACCGAGGTGACGGAGCGGGCGCTCGCCCACCGGCGGCGCAACCAGGTTGTGCTCGGGGGCGGGGTCGCCTGCAACCTGCGTCTCCAGGGGATGGTCCGCTCGATGGCCGAGGGTCGCGCAGGGAGCTCCTTCGCTCCACCGCGTTCCCTGTGCGTCGATAACGGCGCGATGATCGCCTGGACCGGGGTCCTTGCGCTGCGCTCGGGCATGAGCTGCCCAGTCGAGTCTTCGGCGGTCGACCCGCGCCAGCGCACGGACAAGGTCGCCATCCCCTGGCGACGCGACTGAGCCACCGTCGAACCTAGGCGCCGACGCGCATCACGAGGAACGGGAAGCCGACCGCCCCGAGTTCGCGGGCGGTGTTCGCCTCGGGGAGCCCGAAGGAGACGTGCGGCCCCGGTGCGTAGAAGAGCGAGGCGCTCAGCCCCGGGTCCGCCGCGCCGCTCTGAAGGGTCGGGGGGACCGTCGAGGGAGAGAGCGCGGTCGGCGCCTGGTAAACGTAGTTGAGCGAGATCGTGTGGCCGCCCCCGTCCCGCTGGGTGATGCATGAGGGGAGCGGCGACCCGCCGTGGTCGAGGGTGTCGAGGTTGAGCGAAGGCCCGGCGTTCGAGATCTGGTTGTCGACGAACAGCACGATCTTGTGCGTGCTGTCGGCGGTGATCCCGAGGAGATCGCTCGACGTGTAGTTGATCGGCGCGATCGGGTTCGTGGCATTGATGATGACGTGCTGGTAGGACTGGGACCAGACGCCGAA
>JAKIWY010000257.1 GCA_022749835.1 Thermoplasmata archaeon
GAGTCCCATCGCCCCACTCTACGACAGGGCTCGCGCCGCGGACGTGCCTTGACGGGTTATCGGGGAGGGCGTATCTTCCGCCTCCCTGACGCGGGGTGGAGCAGCCTGGTAGCTCGTTGGGCTCATAACCCAAAGGTCGCAGGTTCAAATCCTGCCCCCGCAACCAATCATAAATCCCCGAGATGCAAGGGGTTACGAGGCCCGGCGGAAACGCCGGGTCTTTCGTTTTCCATCAAATCCCTAGGTCATCCCTAGGTTGGTCGCGTTTCGAGGGGGTTGAAGCGGGCTCGCCGGAGTGGGATCGGCGCCTCGGTTCCGGGGTGCTGGGACCGAAAATCAGCCTGGGCCACCTTGTTCCTCCCCGACGCCCGCGGAATCGAGATTCCCCGAGGGCGTGAACGGCCGCACCTCCCCTCCACGGGGTTTGCGGGAGCTCGACGGCGGACTGCCGTCAGCGTCGTCCTTCCGCTCCGGGAACGCCGGGGCCGCCAGGAGGTTGTCGAGCGCGACCAGCACCATGTTGGCGAGGGTCTTCCGGGCGTCGTCGGGACCCCGCGACTCTGCGTCGAGGGTCCGCTCGAGCATCCAGGTGCTCGCGACCCAGACCTCGAGCGGCAGCTTCGCCGCCGCCGCGTAGGCCTTCTGGCGCCCCATCCAGCGCTGGACGCCGGGCTCGTCGCTTCGGTCCTCGGCCTCCTCGATACGCGCGCGGGCGAGCTCCATCGCCTCCCCTGGACCGTCGGGGTCTTCCGACGGGAGGAGCGGGGACCAGAGCGTGTGGCGGAGGGTGTAGGCCCGGGCATCGGCGGTGATGTTGTCGAGCGCGGCCTGGTGGCGCGGGGAGGGCACGTCGTTCGGGTCGGGGTCCTTCGCCGTCAGGAAGTTGATGTGCTTGAAGGTCGTCCGGGAGAGCGCGACCTCGTAGGCGGCGCGGTCCGGCCCGGTCAGGGTCCGCTTCGCCCGCTCCAGGAGCCCGGCCTCGAACTCGGTCGGGCCACCGAAGGGCAGGGTCTCCTTGAGGATCTCGCGGTAGGCCGCAAAGACCTCGATCTGGCTGGCAGTGAGAGGCACGCGCAGGACGCCGAAGTAGTTGAACCCGTTCTCGAGGTCGTCTTCGTACTCAGGTCGTTCCATTGGGATGCGGTTAGACGGGGTGAGAAGCAGTACAACGGCTGGCCCCGTCCGCGCAAGCTCTGCCCGCATCTCCCTGTGAGATCAGGGGTTGAAGATGGCCGTCTCGCGCCACAGATTCTCCGGTGAGGCTGGGCGAAGCCTGTGACCACCACTCCCCACGGCGGGGACCCGGAGGCCGCTCTTTGATAACCCAAGAACCATGACCATCGCGCAACGCACCCTTCACTCGCGGTACGAACGGATGTTCGGCCGCACCCCGCTCTGGCGGACCCTCCACGCCGGTCGTTCGGCGTGCGAGACCCTCAGTGCGGAGGACGCATACATCCACCTCTCCGAGGTCTTCTCGGCGCTCCAGGGCTGGCGCTACGTGCCCCTCTCCCGCTCCGCGGGACTCCCCACGACTCCCGAGCAGCGGCAGGAGTCAGCACATCGAGCCAGGCTCGAGGAAGTTCACGCCCGCGAGGCGGTCCCCGAGGTCTGGGACACCATCCCCGACCCGCGTCCCGCCGCGTTCGGCGAGAGCGACTACCTCGGGGTCAACCCTGAGCTCGCAGAGGCCCTCGAGATCGACTACCCCGGGCTCTCCCACAGGGAAGCCCCCTCTCACGTATGAGCGGGGGCCTTCCACAGACGGACGTTCCTGTTCCTAGCTTCGCGGCGGGAAACGGGACGTCCTTCTATATGTACGTAGACGGCGAGGGAAACCTTTCACTCCTCCGGGTGCAGAGCACCGGGAGGCGCAAGGTCCAGGCTCCTGCGGTGGCGGCGTCACCTGACGCCAAACCGCAACCGATTCGCACGGGCTTCGGGCCCGTCGGGTCGGTCCGCCGACTCGTCCTCACCGCGATCACCGAGATCGTGACCATCGTGGTTCTCGGGACGGCGCTCACCGCGTACGCACTGGCGCGGTAGACACCGACATCAAAACTCATAGGGAGGCTCTCGCCCAGCTCTCCCCTTTCCCTCCCGGGGCGTCCACCCCGGGTACGAGACAGAAGCCGCTTCGGCAGAAGGAGGTGCGAGGTGCGTCCAGCTGAACCCACCTGGGACGAGATCGCCAGCCACTACGGCCTCACGCTCCGGCTCCAAGGCAGCCAGCTCCGGGGGCCATGCCCGCTCCACGGCGGGACGAACCCGACGGCATTCGTCGTCGATCCGAGCCGCGGCGTCTTCTTCTGCCACGCCTGTGGCCAGGGAGGCGGACTCCAGGCCTTCGTGCAGGCGATGGAGGGGGGCGTGGGTCCCGGTCGTGATGGCCGGACTCC
>JAKIWY010000258.1 GCA_022749835.1 Thermoplasmata archaeon
CGGCCCAACCGGGGCCCGGTTCAGGACCGCGGGAGGTGTGGCTGAGGTTCGGGATCCCCGCGTAGTAGGTCACGGTGGAGGAGAGGAGGATGAAGGCGATGCCGAGCGTGACTCCCGCCACGACCCCCTTCTTCCAGGAGTCTCCGAGGGAACCGAGGGAAAGGACGAGGACCGCTCCCAGGATCGCCACGCCGGCGATGGGCAGCGCGATGACGTAGGGGAAGATCGGGATGATGACCGTCCAGCTAGGGTACAGAAAATCTCCGAGGAGCCAGAGCGCCCCCGACAGCAGGAAGGCGATCCCGAGCACGGGGAGCCAGTCCGTCCAGCTCGAACTCTCACGCCGCGCCGGGGCGTCCTCCGCCGAGTCGCCGCCCTTGCTCGCCTTCTGGGAGCGGGATTTGCGCACGAGATAGAGCGCCTTGAGGGCCCTCGCCGGGTCCCCCGCGCCCTCGGCGGGGGTGAAACCGACCTTCGGGTCCTCGGCGATCGTCTTCCAATCCATCCCCTTGGCGCGGAGACGGCGCACGCGCTCCCAATCGGTCACGTCGGCCGGAAAGGCGGCGGACCCCTCATATCGCTGACGCCCCCCGGCGCCGTTGCCGGAGACCGGATGAGCCCGGGCCCCGGCGGCTACCCGGTGCCCCGGGCCCCGAGACCCACGAGGGCTTCTCCGACGCGCCGCTCGACGTCGTCGGCGATCTGGGCGGCCCGCTTGGCGTCCTTCGCCTCGGCGAAGACCCGGATGAGCGGCTCGGTACCCGAGGGTCGCAACAGCACCCATCCATCGGCCCAGAACACCTTGAGGCCGTCCAAGAGCAGGGTGCGAACGGCGGTGGGGCTGAGCTCCTCGGTCAATCGGGCGACGACCTTCTCGCGAAGCTCGGGCGCACAGGCGATCTTCCGCTTGACGAGGGTGTACTCCGGTAGCCCCGCGATCGCGTCGGCGAGGCTCACTCCCTGGCTGGCGAGACGGTCGAGGACCGCGGCGGCGGTCATCGCCCCGTCGCGAGCCAGCTGGAACTTGGGGAAGATGAGCCCTCCGTTCTCTTCGCCACCGAACACGGCAGCGCGCGCCTGCATCTCGTGAGTGACCGAGGGCGAACCGACCCGGGTGAAGACGACCTCCCCGCCGAACGGCCGGATGGCGTCCTCGATGCTCTGGGACCCGGAGACGGGAGTGACGACGACCCCTCCCTTGTTCTCGCGGACGAATTCGCGGGCGAGCCAGGTCAGGACCTTCTCCCCGGGGACGTAGCGGCCGGAACCGTCCACGAACACCGCGCGGTCGGCGTCGCCGTCGTGCGCGATGCCCAGGTCTGCCCCCACGGCGGGAACCGTCCGGCACAGGTCGGCGAGGTTCGCCTCCGTCGGCTCGGAGAGGTGTCCCGGGAACGTCCCATCGACGTGCCCGTTCAGCGTGACGACCTTGCAGCCTAGCTCGCGAAGGAGCATCGGGCTGGTCGGGACGGACGCGCCGTTCCCGCAATCCAGCACGACCCGGAACCTGCGGCGCTCTATCGCCGGCCGGTCCACCAGGGAAAGGATGCGCTCTACGTACGCGTGAGCTCCGCCCGAATCGGTGGTGATCGTCCCGACCCGGTCGTACGGCGCAAAGAGGCCGGAGGACCCGGCCACCGCCTTCTCGACCTCCTCCTCCTTCGCCCGTTCCGCCTCGAGTCCGTCGCCGGCGATCAGCTTGACGCCGTTGAACTCGGGGGGGTTGTGGGAGGCCGTCAGGATCACACCGCACTGGGCGTGCAAGCGCACCACATTGAACTGGACCGCCGGAGTGGGGAGGAGACCCACCTCAATGACCCGGTGGCCGGCGAGGGCCAATGTGGCGCTGACGATGCGGGAAAGCGCCGGGCTCGAGGTACGGCCGTCCCAGCCGACGACGATCGGGGCGCCGACCGGGTAGGCGCGGGCGATCCCCTCAGCCACGGCCGTGACGAACGGCGCCGTCAGGCGACCGCCGACGACCTCCCGGATCCCGTTCGTCCCGAAGAGCCGCACGATGCTCCCCGGGCCACTTCTCGCACATATACGTACGCCCCGCCTCCGTCGGCCGGGCAACCTCCTTATTTCCCTGCCGAATCCCGCGGCGTTGCACGGCCGCCGATGGCTCGCCGACGAGATGCTCGGCCGGCTCGCCCGGTACCTGCGATTCCTGGGAGGGGACGTGCGGTACGCGCGGGACGTTTCCGACGACGAGATCCTCCGCCTCGCCCAGGACGATGGCCGGACGCTCCTTACGCGCGATCGGCAGCTCGCCGCCCGGACCCCCGGGAGCCTGCTCATCCGCTCTCACGAGATATCGGAGCAGCTTCTCGAGATTCGACGTGCGTTTCCCGACCTTTCC
>JAKIWY010000259.1 GCA_022749835.1 Thermoplasmata archaeon
CACCGGGGCCACCGCGCCGGCCGCCCATCGGCATATCCTCCTTCGGAGGGAGGATCGAGGTGCCGATGGCACCGCGAACGATCTTGAGCCGGGTCGCGTCCTCGGGGGTGACCTTGAGCGCGGAGAGCGCGACGACGGCCCGGAAGGCGGCGGCCGCGTAGTTGACGGTCGTCTTCGTGTGGCCGTCGGTGTATCCCCAGGCGTCGGTGATGCCGGCGAACCTCAAGATCGGCTTGGCGACGTCGCCGACGGCGAGCCCGACCCCCCGGGGCGCCGGACGGAACGTGACGACCACCGAGCCCGAGCGACCCCTCACCTGGAACGGCACCGTGTGAGAGCGCCCGCAGCCGCACTCCCAGCTGCCGCAGCCGCGGAGCACCTCAACGAGCTTGAGCTTCGCGCGGTCGATCGCCCGACGGATCGTCGGGCCGACCTCCTTGCCCTTGGCGCGGCCGAGACCGACGAAGCCGTCGCCGTTCCCGACGACGACCGTGACGGCGAACTTGAAGCGTCGACCGGAGTCGGTCATCCGCTGGACCATGTTGACGTCCAGCACCTCGTCGTGCAGGTTCGGAAGCAGCGCGTCGACGATCGGCGCCTCGCGCAGCGGAAGACCGCTTCGCAGCGCGTCCGAGATCGTCGAGATCTCTCCGGAGTGGACCCGGCGGCCGAGCTCGGTCTTCGGAACCCAGGGCGGAGGCGCCGGGGGCCCGCCCGGGCCGCCGCCGAAGCTGCCGCCCGACCGGCTGGCCGGGGCGCTCATGGGCCACCTGCCTTCTTGCGGACGACGATCCCCGGAAGCTCGCCCTTGTACGATTCGAGCGGTTTCGGTAGCGGGGTGGGAAGGTGCTTTCCGTTGAGCCGGTCGACGCCGGGGAACCCCTTCTCGCCGTGGGGGATCTCGACGCCGGCGTCCAGCAGACCCTTGAGCGCGCCCATGAGCCGTCCGCCGCGCGCCGGGCGGCGCAGCCCGACATCCAGCACCGCCTCGGTGGTCCCGGCCGCCTTCGCCCGCAGCCCGGCGAGATAACCCGTCAGGTACGAGCCGGGCGTCGAGCCGATGCTCCTCGGGGGAAACCCGATCGCCTGGAGCTCCCGGCTCTCGGCGGCCGCGAGCACGCGGTCTCCCAGGGGGTCGTACTCGGTGAGCGCCACGACGACCCGGCCCCCGGTCAAGCGGACGACGGCGCGCGGCCGACCTCCCTTGAGCAGCTTCAGGCGTGCCCGGTAATCCGTCGTGCCTTCCCGCCGGCGGCGGAACGGCACCTTGTGCCTCGGACCCGCGCTCACGACTTTACCTCCAGGGCGTGGCCCGCCAGCCGAAGGTTGATAAGAAGATGCGCCCGGCTGCGGAACATCCCGCCCTTGGCGCGCCGGTAGAACTCGCGGTAGACCTTCGGGGTGATCTTCTTCTCTCGGCGAAGGTCGGCGAGCATCGCACGCTGCGCGCGGATCCGCTTCATCCAACGGGATTTCTTCGGGACCCGGGACTGCGGGCTCCCCCGCCGGCTCCCCGGCCCCTGGTGCCGGCCCTTGGCGACCTCGAGCGCGTAGCGGCGGGCTCGGACCCTCGAGGTGCCCTGGATCGCCTTGCGGCGGACGACGCGCGCCTTGATCGCGCTGCGGATGTCGGCCCGCGTCACGGAGTCCGCGAGCTCCTCCTGGCTCGCCGGGTCGAGCCAGACCCGTCCCTCCCCGCACTTGAGGATCAGGGACGCGAGGCGGCGTTGGTTCGCGAGATCCGGCATCCTACTCCTCCTTGTTGCCGGTGACGATCGGGTTGAGCACGTGGACCCCAAGCTTGCGCGCCTTCTCCTCGAGGGCGAGCCGCTTTCGCGTACCGACGGTCCTCGCGATGATCGCCGCCTGCGTCGCCGCGTCGAGCCCTTCGAGGTCGGAGAGGTTGCGGACGATGACGGGTCGGAAGCCGCTCGGGGTAAGGCCCCGCACGAGCTTCGGTGAGCCGTAGCCGATGCTCACGACGACCGGCCGGTATCCGTAGTGCCGGCGCTGCTTGGATTGGAGCCCACGGGGCCTTCGCCAAGACTCCCAGCGGCCGATCCGCCAGTAGCGGTGGCTCGCCGTGCGCACGAACAGCGGTCGGCGGCGGGACGCTTCGCGCCGCAGTCTGAGGACCGCTCGGACGTTCGGGTCGAGCGTCGGGCGGGCCGGCGCCTTCGGGACGTTCGTCTCGGCCTTCGGCTTCGCCTCCTTCGAGGCCGGGCTCGAGGCCTGCCGCAAGATCCTCCGCCGGGGAGCCACGCCCGCCGTGCTCCGCCTCTACGACCAGGTCGAGTCCGGACGCAATTTCGAGCAGCCCGACACCAACGTGCTGATCGTCCTGGACGAGACCGATCCGGC
>JAKIWY010000026.1 GCA_022749835.1 Thermoplasmata archaeon
CGCTAGAGATCCTCGGCAAACCCCGAGGTTCCTACGGGGATCTGAGCCCGAACGATCACACGAACCGCGGCCAGTCGACGAACGACACGTTCCCCTCCGCGGCCCAGGTCGCCACCCTCCTCGGGTTCGTCCGCCTGCGCTCCTCGCTCGGCACGCTCATCGAAAGCCTCCGACGGAAGGGGGTGGAGTTCCGGGACCTCCCGAAGGCCGGCCGCACTCACCTCAAGGACGCCATGCCGGTGACGCTCGGCGCCGAGTTCGAAGCGTATGCAGCGGCCCTTGAGCGCCTGCTATCGCTGCTCCCGCCGATCGAATCCGCTCTCGGCGAGATCCCCCTCGGGGGCAGCGCGGTGGGCAGCGGGATCAACTCCCTGCCGGGATTCCGGAAGCGCTCGGTGGAGCTCTACGCGCAGCTCTCTGGAGTCCCGCTGCGCGTCGCGAGGGACCCGTTCGAGACGATGCAGAGCCGCTGGCCGCTCGGCGCGGCGGCCGGATGGCTCAAGCTGCTCGCGGGGGAGCTCGGCCGCGTCGCCAACGACCTTCGCCTGCTCTCGAGCGGTCCCGCGACCGGCTTTGACGAGATCCGCCTCCCCGAGATCCAGCCGGGATCGTCGATCATGCCGGCGAAGGTGAACCCGTCCGCCGCCGAGTGCCTCAACATGCTCTGCTTCCACGTCGTCGGGGCGGAGCTCGCGACCTCGCTCGCGGTCCAGGCCGGGCAGCTCGAGATCAACGTGATGATGCCGCTCGCCGCGTACGAGGTCCTCTTCTCGAGCGAGGCGCTTTCGAACTACCTGCCCGTCTTCGCGAAGAGCTGCGTCGACGGGATCACCGCCAATCCGCAGGCGATGGAGGACTACCTCCTCGATTCAACGGCGCTCGCGACGGTCCTCACGCCGAAGCTCGGGTACAAGAAGGTCGCCGAGGTGATCCACGAGTCCTCCCGGACCGGCCATTCCGTCAAGGAGATCCTGCTGAGGGATCATCTCCTGACGCCGGCGGAGCTCGAGACCTTGCTAGGTCCCGAAGCGCTGCGCCGCCTCGCACGGCCGGTCCCGTGAACGATCGCTCCTGGCACGCCAGACGAAAGGTAATGCGACCATCGATTCTGGGGTCGTGATGCCGACCGTCGAGGAGGCCGCGGCGACCCTCGGCAGCGAGGTCTCCCAGGAGTACCGAAAGGCCGTCGAAGTCCTGAGCAAGGTCGGGCTCACCCTCTACGAGGCGAAGGCATACATCGCGCTCGTGGCGAGGGGCGGCGGTGACGCCCCGACGCTCGCCGAGAGCGCGGGGATCCCCCGGACCTCATCGTACAAGGTGCTCGAGTCGCTCACCGCGAAAGGGTATGCGAGCCCCTCGGGAGGGAAGCCGATCCTATTCCGCCCGAAGCCTCCGCTCGAGGTCGCAGAGTCCCTCAAGAGCGCGATCCAGGATGTCTTCGAAAAGCTCGAGCTGCTCCACAAGGTCGTCGCCGACCACGGCGAGCCCCAGCTGGTCTACCTGTTGAGCGGCCGGGCCAAGGTCGTCGCCAAGATCGGGGAGCTCCTCGACCGCTCGACCAAGACGTTCATCCTCACGACGCCCCAGCTCTCCGAGATCCGCGACGAGCTCGGGAAGAAGGTGGCGCACGCCGTCAAGCGCGGCGTCGAGATCACGTTCGTCTCCGGCCCTCTCCAGAGGGTGCCGGAGGGGGTTAGGCTCATTGCCCGCCCGACGCTGCTCGCCACGGAAGTGCTCGCGGACGGCGAGCACGCCCTGCTCGCGGCCCCGGGCCTCGATGCGTGCGGGTTCACCGACAACCCGATCCTGACCGCCCATCTCAAGCAGTTCTTGGACGTCGTGCTCGAGAAAGGCCAAGAAGCGTCGGCGTGACGGTTGCATAGCCGTGGCCGAACGCCGGGGTCCCAAGCGCTCGCCGGTCGAGCGGGTCCGCGAGCGCGTGGCGAGGGAGGTCGGGGATTCGGTCGCCCGCGCGATCCCCGACGGCTACCAGCGGCTCGGCCGGGTGCTTCTCCTGAGGCTTCCCCCGTCGCTCCTCCGGCACCACGCGCTCATCGGCGAGGCGTGGCGGGAGGCTCTCGGGGTGGAGACGGTCCTCGTGCGCACGGGTCCGGTCGGCGGCGAGTTCCGGCGGCCGACGGTCGAGCGCGTCGCCGGGGGCCCGACCGAGACCGAGGTGCAGGAGAATTCGGTGCGCTACCGTTTCGACGCCGCCCGAATCATGTTCGCGAAAGGCAACGGGGACGAGCGGCGCCGGATCTCCTCCCTCGTGCGGCCCGGAGAGACCGTCGTCGACCTGTTCGCCGGTATCGGCTACTTCACGCTGCCCATCGCCGTCCGGTCGCGCGCCGAACGGGTCATCGCGGTGGAGGCCAACCCCGTCGCATTCCGGTACCTGGAGGAGAACGTCGAGCGCAACCACGTGCGGTCCCGGGTGACAACGTACCTCGGCGACAACCGGAGCGCCCCGTTGCCGACGGGCATCGCCGACCGTGTCGTCCTGGGTTACCTCCCGTCCTCCCTACCGTGGCTCGCCAGGGCGCTCGAGCTCCTGAAACCGGCCGGCGGTTGGCTCCACGTCCACGAGCTCGCCGAGGTCCGGGCGCCTCTCTCCGCTGCGGAGGCCGAGCTGGTCCAAGCACTCGAGCAGCGGGGAGCTCTGGTGCGCTCGGTGAAAGCGCTGCTTGTCAAGCCGTATGGGCCGGGACGCAACCACCTCGTGCTCGACGCTTCCTTGGGCGGCTCCGGGTTGGCCCCGGGTAGCTGAGGCAGCCGGACTATCCCTCACGGGAGGTGTCGTCGGGGAGCCTGCCTACTCGCCAGTCGGCGGCGGGGGCTCGACCCAATCGCCCGTTTCGCTCGCCGGTGAGGTGGGGGGACGGCGTCTCAGAAGGAGAATCGCCGCGATGACGGCGACCGCGGCCAACGCCGCAATCACGCCGAGGTAGAGCACGAACCCGCCCGCCCCATTCGACGGGGACGAGAGTTGCGGTGCCGGGGCCAAAACGCGGAGGGGGAACACGCTGCTCGAGACGCGGTCACCGAGGGCGTCGACGACGGTCACACTCACGCTGAAGTTGCCGCTGCCCGTCGGCTGGCATTCGATGGTCGACTGGTTGCCGGCGGCACATCCGGGCGGCAATCCCGACCACTCATACGTGTACGGGGAGAACCCGCCGGTCGCCGTAGCCTGGAGCGTGATCCCCGCTCCGACGTTCGCGCTGCTGACGTTCGCTGTCACGGCCGCGGTGAGCGGCGCGCCCACGACGACGTCGAGCGACTTGGAGACCTGGGTCGACAGGGCGTCGACCATCGTGACCACCACGAGGTAACCCCCGGCCCTGGCGAAGGTGTGCTCGATCGAGGCGGGCGCACTGACGACCGTGGAGTTGCCGAACGACCAGCGGAACGACAGGGGAGGCACGCCACCGACCGGTCCCGCGGTCAGCGTCACATTGAACGGGGCGAGTCCCCGGGGCGCGGAGGCGGAGAGCGTGAGCGCAGGATGCGCGGCGACGACCACGGTAAGGTTGTGCCGGGCGCTCTGGTGGCTTTGGTCCTCGACGAGGAGGCTGACGTTGAACGTCCCAGCCGTCGTGAACGTCACGGAGGGGCTCGGGTCGGTCGACGCGGGGACTCCGGGACCGAAGCTCCAGTTGTACGAGAAGGGGCCAAGCCCGCCGGCGACCACGGAGCTGAACAGGACGGCCAACGGGCCGTACCCCGAGGTCGGCGATGCACTCGCCGAAAGCTCCAGGGGAGAGACGACATCGACGGAGACGGCCCGGGTGACCCGGTCCCCACCGACGTCCGTGACCGTGGCGACCGCCGTGTAATTCCCGACGGTCCGATAGGTGTGCGACACCGACGCGGAAGAGGATCCGGGAAGGCCATCGCCGAACGCCCACCCATAGGTATAGGGGGACTCCCCGGCGCTCGCCGAGGCGTTGAACGGTACCGTCAGGGGCGCGACTCCTACCATCGTCGATGGGGTGACGGAGAGGTTGAGCGGCCCGAAGACCGAGACCGAGCCGGAGCTGTTCAAGTAGTCGTGGGCGGAATCGGTGACGTTGAGCGACCAGTTGTAGTCCCCCTTCGCGCGATACGTGTGGGTCACCTTGGCGAGCGCGCTCGAGCTCCCGTCGCCGAAGCTCCACTTGAGGGAGTAGGGCGCGTAGCCGCCAGCAACGTGCGACGTGAAGTTCACCGCGAGCGGGGCGTCGCCGCCCGCCGGTGCCGAGCTCGAGTTGCCGACGAGCGGTCCGACGACCGTGATCAAGAACTCGGTCGACCCGCTCAGGCTGCGCGCGTCGTCGATCTCGAGGCTCGCGAGGAAAGTCCCGCCGGTGGTGTAGCTGTGGGTGGCGTTCTCGGTCGTCGCATTCGTTGACCCGTCCCCGAACGACCAGTTGTACCGGAACGGTCCCTGGCCCCTTTCGGCGGTCGAGTTGAACGTCGTCTTCAACGGGGCGCCCCCGACGATCGGGGCGGCCGTCGCATTGAGCTCCACGCCCGAGATGAACAGCCACGTGTCGGTTCCGAAGCTGTTCGACCCCCCGACGGAGTTCTCGTTACCGGAGAAGGTGACGTCGGCTCCCATCTGGGAGTCGTAGGCGAACTCCGCGGCCCAGCGGCCCGGGGGAGCCGTGCCGACGTACGAAGTGATCTGGGTCCACTTGAGGCCTTTGAACAGCCATGTCTCCTGCGTCACCGAACCGTACGCCGAGGTGTAGCCGCTGAAGATGACGACGCCGCCCTGATTCGGGTCGAAGACGCCTACGTCGGTCCCTTCGAGGGCGGAGGGACGAGTCGTCTGGTTCTTGCTCATGTTCCAGAACTTTCCGCCGTGGTAGGCCCAGGTGAGCCCGTGCGAGGTTCCCCCGCTGTCCGTCCCGGCGAAGTAGAGCACGATCGAGTCGCCCGGGTCGTCGTAGGCGAAGAAGCCTCCCATCGGGAGCGTGCCCTTCGTCTTCGAGGAGACGTCCTTCCAGGCCCCGTTCGTGAACTCCCACTCCTCCAGGGTGGAACTTCCCACCCCCGCGTTCGACAGCCAGACGTAGCCGTCCGAGCTGTCGTAGACGAGGGCGTTGGCGGCGTCCCGAGGAGAGGGGGCGACGACAAGGTTGAGTTGGTTCCACCCCGAGGCGTTGAACGTCCAGGTGTCGTTGAGGGCGCACGTGGAACAGATGGAGATGAAGTTCGTCTGGCCGCCGAAGAGCAGGAGGGAGTCGAGCTGCGGGTCCCAGACGAGCCCAGCCCCCCAGCGGGCGGACGGCTCGGTCCCCACCGAACTGCTGACGTCGGTCCAGTTGCCGTCGACGAACTCCCAGGTGTCTCCAAGGGGGTTCCCGTAGGTGTCCTGTCCCCCGAACATCACCACGGCGTTGAGGAGGGGGTCGTAGGCGAGCGTCGAGGCTTGCCGGGCTCCGGGGGTGTTCGTGGAGTTCGTCCAATCCGTCCAATTGCCGTAGACGATCGAGCTCTTCGCGTTCGGCCGGGCGCTGAACGAAAGCCCGCTCCCCAAGGGAGCCGGTCGGGCGCCGGATCGAGGAGCGAGTGGGCCGGACGGCGCGACGCGAGTAGGGAGGCCGGCCCGTTCGCCCCTTGGCACGTGCGGATGCCCCGGCCCCAGCGCCGGAGAATGGGCCGGAGAGACCCCGGTAGTCGTCGGCAGGCCGACCATCAGTAGGCAAACCAACGCCGAGGCAACGGCGGCAACCATCGTGCCTGGGGCGGGACGCCGCGGCTTCACGGTCCCCGGCTCGAGTAACATGGTCTCATGAGCCTTTTGGGGAGGTCTCGGCAGGGGGCTTTCCGCGGTTACGCGGTCGGGCAACCCGCTCCTCCGCGAGCGGTCGGGGGGCGAGGTAGCGGGTGCAGGTGCGTACCCGACATAGCGCCGGTCCCCGGAGGGTGGGGTGGGGACCGACCTTGGCCGCCGAGACTGGGTGGGTCACGACCCTCGGGCTCTCTTCGGGACGTCGAATCCATCCATGTTCGACGGTCGGCGGCCGACGCGGTCTCCTGTTGCGAGCCTACGAGCGGGCCGGGGCTTCTACGGGCCGGCCCTTCCGAAGGGCCGCGATCGCGAGGGGGAACGCCTCGACGAAGCGTGCGACATCCTTGGGCGGGTTGGAGAAGGAGAGCCGCACGAATCGGCCGCCGAACTTCGGAGAGAGGTAGTCGCCAGCGCGAACGAAGACCTGGTGGCGCTCGAGGAGTTCGCGCTGCAGGGCCTCCGGAGCGATGCCGGTCTTCTCGATGTCGATGACGAACATGTTCGCCTGGGAGGGGAAGACGAGGAGGTGCGTGTCCGGGACCTGGGCGACTGCGGAACGGATCGCCTCCTGGTTCTTCCGGCTCTGGGCACGAACGGTCGGGAACCATTCCTTCTTCGTCCGCAGGGCGGCGACCGCGGCGACCTGCGCGAAGATGTTGACCCCCAGGTCGTTCGTGTTGTAGCGGCCGATCTTCTGCGACATCTCCGTCGGAGCGCAGACGCCCCCGAGGCGCATTCCGGCGAGGCCGCAGTTCTTCGATACCGACCATACGGTCAGCGTCTCCTCCGGGGCGAAGCGGGCGGCGAGGGTGTGGGTCTCCGCGAAATCACGGTACGTCACGTCGTTGAGAAGCAGGAGGTGCCGGTCGTGGGCGATCTCGGCGATCGCCCGGACCTCGGACTCCGGGTACCCCGAGCCGAGCGGGTTCAACGGATCGATCAGGAGGATCATCCGGGTCTTGTCGGTGACCGCCTCGTTCACCCGGTCGGCGGTGAGTCGCCAGGGGGCGCTGTAGATGGGCAGATTGACGGTGCGCGCGCCCGACAGTTCGATGAACCGGTGGATGATGAGGTAGCTCGGGTCGGAAGCGATCACCTCATCGCCCGGCGAGAGCAGCGCTCGGGCGCTCATGTAGAGGGATTCGGTCCCGCCCGCGGTCACCAGGCAGGGACTCCCGGCGGGGAACCCGAGGTCCCCCAGCACGAGCGACTTGAGCTCGGGAAGGCCGGAGGCGAACGGGTAGCCTTCGTAGCGGTGCTCGCGCAGCGCCTGCTGGATGGCGCCCTCGATGACGCTCGGCGGAACCAGGTGGTTCGTGTTCTGGCTCAGCCAAGCGACCTCATGGTATCGGTCGTGGGCGTATCGGAAGGCATCGAACGCCGGCATCGGGCTCCCAGCGCTGTTCGGCCCGCGGCCAATTAACGCCTTTGGGTCGTCGGACTGCGAGGGGGGATTGACCCCTTGCGCACCCTCAGCGGGCGACCTCGGCGAAGAAGCTCGTGACGATCCCGAACGACTGGCGAGATGCGACCGCTTGGTCGTACCCCGCTTCGCGCAACAGCTCGAGCATCCGGGGGGTCGCGGGAAGGTGGCGCAGCGACTCCGGCAGGTACCGGTAGGGTCCGGCGCTCTTGACCGCCGCCCCGAGCCACGGGACGACCCGGTCGAAGTAGGCGTGGAACATCGAGCCGATGAGCGCTGAGGGGGGCTCGGTGATCTCGAGGGTGAGGAGAGTGCCCCCCGGGGTGAGCACCCGGCGGAGCTCCCGGAACGCCAGAGGGAGGCTCGGGAGGTTGCGGGCGACGAACGCCGACATCACCACATCGAAGGAGGCGGAGCGGAACGGCAGGTGGAGCGCGCTCGCGCCGGCGAAGTCGACCTGTCCAGGGCGATGCCCGTCGCCGGTGAGCTCTGTCGCTCTCTGGAGCATCGCGGGCGTGAAGTCCGCCCCGACGACCCTCGCACTAGGGAACCGGCGCGCCGCCTGTCGTGTCAGGTCGCCGGTCCCGCAGCCGATGTCGAGGATGCGGCGCGTGGGGCGGTCCGACCGGCGCCGCTCGAGATCCCAGAGCGCCCGGGGACGCCAGAGATAATCGTTGCCGAGCGACGCGACATGGTCGAACCAGTCGTAGCGGACGGCGATGTGGGTGAACATCGCCCGGACGTCGCGCTCGAAGGTTGGACGGTTGCGGTCGGGGTACGGCGAGCCGTCGCTTGCCGTGCGGTCCGCCCGCGGGATCGAACCGGCCACGGAGTATCGAGGGGGACGGCGGGTTTAACGCTGCGCCGTCGGACTGGTGGCGAGGCGCTTCGCCAGCGCCGCCACGTTCTCGGAGAGGTCTCCGCGCAGCCGAAGGATCCCGAGGCCCCTCGCTTGGGAGAGGTGTTCTCGGGCCTTGTCGAGCTCCCCCGCCTCCGCGCTGAGCTCCGCCAGGCGGTACTCGACCTCGGCGGTCTCCGCGGAGAGCGAGAGGACCTGGGCGAGCTTGAGGGAGCGCTGGTAGAGCTGCTCCGCCGCCTCGAAGCGCCGCTCCTCGGCGGCGATCATCGCGTCGATCATGAGCAGCTGCTGGAGCGCGAGTTGGTCCCCGAGAGGCTCGAGCATGGCCCGCGCCCTCTCCGCGTGGGTGCGCGCCTCGGCAGGGGCATGCAGCTCGACGCGGAACTGCGCCATGTTGAGATGGCAGTAGCCGATCCAGATCCGCGAGCGCGACTTCTCCGCGGCCGCAATGGCGCCTTCCATGTCGACGAGCGCCAGATCCATGTGGCCCGCATTGTGGTGGAGGAGGGCCCGGTTCATCAGCACCCTCGATTGGGCGCTGTGGTCCCGGCTCTCGGCGAACAGCGCGATCGCCCGCTCGTAGAGCGTGAGCGCTTCGGCGATCCGCTCGCCACCGAGCCGGATCTCCGTGTTGGCAAGATCGATGAGCGCGTGGCCCTTCTCGTTCGCCGTGCCGCTCTTCTCGGCGATGGCGAGCGCCTCGGTCTGGTGGGAGACGGCAAGCGGGAGGTCCCCGAGCCGCCAGTAGGCGACCCCGAGGACTCGGTGGGCGGTCATGATCCCGCGCGGGTTCCCCAGCTTCTCGAGGATCCCGTACGCCTCCGTGGCGAGCTCGCGGGCGCTCGAGTACTCGCTCAGGTCGGTGCGAGTCTGGGCGAGCCCGATGAGCGCGAGGGCCAGCTCCGTCTCCCGCCCCGCCTCGCTGCGGGCGCGGGTCACCGCGTCCAGAAGGACGCCTTCGGAGCGCCGCAGGTCGCCGAACTCGTCCAGGATCCGGCCGAGCTCGATCATGAGCCGAAGCTCCCCGGCGAGGTCTCTCGGCGTGAGCCGCCGCTGGGAGTCGAGCGCCCGTTCGAGGTGCAGTACCGCCGTCTCGAAGGCGAGCGCGCGGGCCGCATGCTCCGCGGCCCGGCGATTGTACTCGACCGCCTTCGGGTCGTTCTGCCCGAGGTAGTACTGCCGGGCGAGCTCGTAGTCGCGCGTTGCGCTCGAGCCGCCGGGACGCGAGGCGATCGCATCCGCGGCCTTGCGGTGGAGGATCCGCCGGCGCGTCTCCGTGAGTTGGGAGTAGACGTCCGCCCGTACCGCCTCCCTAACGAACTCGTAGACCTCGCCGCCCTTCTCGCGCAGGAGGCCGCCGTGGACGAGCCTATCGAGCGACTCGCTCAACCGCTCCTCGTCCTGGCCGCTCGCCAGCGAGAGCATCGGGAACTCGAACTCCTTCCCTAGGATGGCGCCGTAGACGAGGACCCGGCGGTCGACGTCCGCCAGCCGCTTGACCCGGTCCCTCAGCAGCCCGTCCAGGTCCTGCCCACGGCGCTCCGGGCCGGCAGGGGGCGGAGCGAAGCCGCTGCTTCCGCGCACGAGGTATTCGACGAACAGGGGGTTGCCGTCCGTCTGGGTGAACCAACGCATGACGGAATCTCGGCCGGGATCCCGGCCGTTCAGGAGCCACTTCACATACGGCTCGAGCTCGGATTCGCTCATCGCCCGCAGCTTGAGCGGCGCCGAGCGGGGCGAGGAGAGGAGGGTCGCGATGATCCCGGCGGAACGGCTCGGCATCTCGGAGAGCGGCGGAACGGTCGCGACGATGACGAGCGGCGAGCGCTCGATGCGGGGAAGAAGGCGCAGGAGTAGCTCCAGGGAGGAGTCGTCCGCGAACTGTAGGTCGTCGATCGCGAGAAGCAGCGGCCGCTCCTTCGACAGCTGGAGAAGGTAGTCGGCGAGCTCCTCGAACAGGTTCGAGCGGTTCGCGTCGACCCGCTCGACCGGGTTGGCGAGATGTCGGAGGAGCCGGGCCGCCTCCTCCTGATCCGGAGGCTCCTCGGTGAGCCCGGTCGACCGCGCGGCCGGGCCGGTCGCGTCGGTCTCGAACGGGCCGAGGAACATCGGGAGGACCGGGCTGGCTCGCGACCGAACGGTCGGCGGGTCGTGGCGTTGGCGCGCGGAGCGAAGAAGGTCCTGGACGAGCGCGAACGGCTCGGGAACATCGGAGGGGAGGGCGCGGCCGACCAGCACCTGATAGTCGAGGCCGCGGGCGCTCGCTTCGGCGGCCCCGAGCAACGTGCTCTTCCCGATCCCTCCCTCGCCGACCAAGAGGAGGAGCCGGCCGCCACCCTCCCGGGAGCCTTGGAGGAGCCTCAGGAGCTCCTCGACGACCTCGTGCCGCCCGAACAGGGGAACGGCCTTCCCCCGCTCTGTCGACGCCGAGACCGCCACGTTACCTCAACCGGCCCGAAAGTAGTTCAGCTAGTCCCTCGGGAGGCGGGCTCACCGGCGACCGAAGGGTCGGTCTTCGACGCCTGGGCGACCTGCCGGGAGAGCTCGGCGAACGGCTTAGCGAGGTTCGGTTTCAAGGTGGGGAGGTCGAGCTGGGCCGCCGCCTCGAGCTCGCTCCTGGCCTTCGGAAGGTTCCGGGTCTTGAACAGGAGTCGGGCGAGTAGGAAGCGCGATTCGGCCTCCTCCGGCTTGAGGCCGTACTTGCGCGAGCGTTCGATCGCCCTCCGGTAGGCCGCCTCGCCTTCCTCCCACTGCCCCTTCTTCTCCAGGATCAAACCCTCGTTCTTCTCGACCTGCTGGAGGCCGAGGGGATCTTCGGCCCGCTCGAGGAGCCGGCCGGCCTGCTGGTTGTCCCGCTCCGCCTCCTCGACCTGGCCGAGGGCGAGGCGCATCTCGACGCCCGAGAAGAGCGACCAGCCGGCCCAGCGCGGCTCGTGGGCCCGCTCGGCCGCCTCCTGGCAGCGGGCGAGGTTCTCAAGCCCCTCGGCGGGCCGGGACTCGCCGATGAGCACCCCCAGGTTGTGGTACGCCCGGGCGACCTCCGTCCAATCCCCGACCTCGCGGAGCCTATCGATGGCGCGCTCGTACCAGCTGATCGCCTCGCCGCCGACCCCGGAGCCGAGCATGGCGAACGCATTGCCGATGTCGATGCACAGCTCGCCCAGGACCCTCAGGTCGTTCCCCTGCTGGAGGAGGTCGAGCGCC
>JAKIWY010000260.1 GCA_022749835.1 Thermoplasmata archaeon
GATCCCAGTCTCGGTATCGACGTTCGCCCGTCTTCGCACCGTCAACCAAGCGATGTACTTCCGTCGGATGGGAGCCGAGCACGTCATCCTTGAGGAGGGAAACCGCGACTTCCGCCTGCTCAAGGGTCTCGCACGCTCCGGGGTCCCCGTCGAGGTCCTCGTCAACCAGAGCTGCATCCGCGACTGCCCGTTCCGCGGACATCATCTCAACACGAGCTCGCTCTGCGCGCAGGAAGGAGGGGAGCGCCTCTGGTTCGAGCACCCGATCCTCGAGTGCGGCCTTGAGGTCGTCCGGGACCCGACCAAGCTCGTCTCCTCGATCTGGGTCCGCCCCGAGGACTTGGCCATCTACGAGGAGGCCGGGGTCCAGCGCTTCAAGATCTCCGGTCGCAATCGCTCGACGGCGTGGCTTGCCAAGGTCGCCCGGGCCTACGCGAACCGACGCTACGACGGCAACCTGCTCGACCTCCTGAGCTTCGTCCAGGTGAAGGCGCCCTCCCACGCGGTCGCCTCCCTGCCGGAAGGAGGGCCCGCCTCCCCGCAGGTCGTCGAATCGTTCCGCAAGGCGTTCCGCCCTCTGCTCAACGTCGAGATCGACAACCGAAAGTTCCCGCCGGGGTTCCTGCGGCGGATCGCCGAGACGGATTGCGAGCACGTCGCCTGCTCGAGCTGCGGCTACTGCGCGTCGGTCGCCGAGAAGGTCGTGCGGATCGGGGGAGAGCCCCCCTCCCGCTACCGACCTCCCCCCGAGATCCCGGCGTCGCACCTCCTGCTGCCGAGCTGGGCCGGTGCGGCACCGGCGGGCGCCCGGCCGCCCTGACTTTCTCCTCCGGTCGCACCCCGGTCCGTTCGACCGTCGCCCGGCGAGATCGGTCCGGACGGGAGAACCGATCTCTCGGGTGTCGGCCCGCACCGGTAGGGTCGATTCCGTAAGCCTTCGTGTCGGTTCCCTGGTGGCGAGGGACGCATGGCGATGCAGTACGACCCGATCCGGACGCTGATGGACGAGCACCAGCTCTTCCTCGCCCGAGTCGAGGCGATGCGCGAAACGTGGCGAAGAGGCACGAAGAACTCCGGGCCGGAGTCCGAGCTGCCCCGCCAGGTGGCCGAGTTCGCCCGTTTTCTCGTGCGCGACGTGGACGAACTCCATGGTGCCAAGGAGGAGCAGGCGCTCTTCCCGGTGCTCGAAAGACACATGCCCGAGGGGGGGCCGGTGAGCGTGATGCGATCGGAGCACGAGATGTTGCGGGGCTTTCAGCGCACGCTCGAACGTAGCAGCGGTGCGCTCGAGAGCGACGCGGAGAACGAGCGCGCTGTCGCCGCCACCGGGCGAGTCCTCGGAGAGGTCGATTCCCTTCTTTCCCAGCACATCGTCAAGGAGGATTTCGTGCTGTTCCCGACCGCCAAGGAGCTCCTCTCCCGGACGGAGTTCCTCCAGGTCTCCGAGGCGTGCCTGGAGATCGAGCGGGCGTACCGGGAGCGTTACGGGCAGAATCCCGAGCTCCTGCCGACGGGGGGGTCCGTCGTCTCCCGGCCGCCGACCCGGCCGGTCCGGGCGTGAGCGCGAGCCCCCGGGGGCCGAAATTCCGCCTTCCCCGACCGCACCGGTGCGGGCAAATCCGCATCGTTTGGGCGGGTCTCTCCCGGTCCTGAGGTGGGTACTTTGACGCTCCTTCCAAACCCTTCGCAACTCCGTGAGACACCGTCGTCCCTCGGGACGGAAGCCCCCTCATTCTCGGCGACTCGGGAGCCCAAGGAGATCCTCTACCACAAGGCGGACGGGGTCGCCCGCATCACATTGAACCGGCCGAAGTCGTACAACTCCTACACGACGCGCACCCTGGACGAGCTCGGATGGGCGGTTCAGGACGCGTCGTTCGACGACAGCGTCGGGGTCATCGTCCTCACCGGTGCCGGCAAGAAGGCGTTCAGCACCGGGGGTGACGTCCGGGAGTACGTGGAGCGGTATGCCACGCGTCCGCACGACTACTGGAAGTACATGGCTCTCTTCGGCCGCGCGGTCGAGTCGCTGCTCACCTGTGGCAAGCCGACGATCGCCCGATTGAACGGGATCACGGTCGGTGGGGGCAACGAGCTCCACATGGCCTGCGATCTTTCGATCGCGGCGTCGCACGCCTACCTTGGGCAGGTCGGTGTCGGCGTCGGCTCGGTCGCCTGCGGCGGAGCGACCCAGTGGCTCACGCTCGCCGTCGGGGACCGCAGAGCGCGCCGGATGCTCCTTCTGAACGAGCGGGTCCCGGCCCGGCGGGCCGAGGAGTGGGGCCTGGTCTCCGAGGTGGCGCCGTCCGTCCGGCATGACGGCCGTCTGATCGAGGAACCTACCGCCCAGGA
>JAKIWY010000261.1 GCA_022749835.1 Thermoplasmata archaeon
ACCCGCCCTCGCCGAAACGCCGGGCCTCTTCGAGTATCGCCCGGTACTGCAGGGCGCAGATATCGCAGCAGAAGAACTCGCGCTTCCCGTCGATCTCCTCGTAGTAGTCCCCCCACGTCGAGCCGCAGAGCAAGCAGCCGGCTTCAGGAGCCGGCAAGTTGCTCCGCCCGCTCGAGCCTCGCTATGAGGTAGTCATCGAAGAGGTCGATGGAGCGCAGCACGGTCCCCTGGACGTCGAGCGTGTTGCCAAGCTCGCGGGCGTACTTGGCGACGAGCGCGAGCGCCTCATCCGAGTGGCCGACGTCGGCAGCGTATCCCTCGCGCAGGAACGCCTTGGTCTCCTGCGTCACGTCGTTCCCCGTCAGTATCGCCGGGTCGAAATAGTGGAGGGTTGCGCCCTCCTTCAGCAGGTCGCGGTGGGCGATGAGCTCCAGGGAGTGCATCGCCGCCATCGCCTCGACCCAATGCGTTCCGGTGGCGATCCGATCCCACGCGTCGAGCGACTTGCGGGTCACCGGCAACGCAGCGGTCGAAAGGACCCTCTCCCTCGAGCAACCGAGGCTCTCCCCCATGCGCAGGAGCAGCTCGTAATGCGACGGCCGCTCGGGCCCAAATCCGCCGAACTCGGTCGCCATGTTGTCGATCTCGTAGCGGATGACGTCGTCCCGGTCGCTGCGTGCGGCGATGAACGCACACGAGCGGACCCACTGCCGAAGGAAGTGCTGGTGCTCGAGCACGTAGCCGAGCAGCACCTTGGCGCTCGGATGCTGGAGTGCGCTGACGAACGGATGCGGGTTCGCCCCGAAGAACTTCGCGATGAACCTCGCCTTCACCCACTCGGGGAGCGAGCGGCCCGAAAGGTCGAACTGCGCCGCGAGCCGCCGGTCGACCTCCGCTGGGTCGAGTCGACGCTTGGAGAGATTCTGATTGAGCCATCGAACGTGGTCCGCATCGCTAGCCTGGGCCCGGGCCACGAAGTGCTGGGCGAGTCCCCCGAATCCGTTGTCGGCGAACGGTTCGAGGCAGGCCGGGCAACGGCTCAACGACCTCTCCCTCCCCGCTAGACCGGGAACTCCGCCGGAAAGCGGGCGCGCAGCCGGAGGTACTCGGGATCGCTCGCGTGCTGACGGCCCATCCACAGGAGACGTTCGCGTACTTCGTCCACGGTAAGATGACGGGCGCCGGCGACCATCCCGAGCGTGTCGGAGCAATCGGCATGACACGCCTCGTAGCAGTTTCCCATTCCGGTGATCAGCTCGCGATCTCTGGGCGTCACCGCTGCGCTATCGCGCAGGGCGCCTTAACGGGTCCTGAAAGGACGGGCCTCCGGAGGGATTCCAGCGACCCCGACCGGCCAAAAGCCGAATCAGGGCCCGGACGATACTATTCCTCTCGCGGGCGGCGGCGTCGGCGCTCGGGTCCGTGCTCCCCGTCGCCCCCTTCCTCGGAGTCGTTGGACTCGCGCCGGCGGGGGCGCGCTCCGCGGAAGCCGGAGGAGGGAGGGCCGCGTCCACCGAAGCGGCTGGGACGGCCGGTGGAAGAGCCGAAGCGCGGTCGGAATCCCCCGCCCCGGCCACCGGGGCGCCGGTCCCCGCCGCCGGGCCGGTCGTCCCGGGGGGGCAGGGTGAAGCGGTTGCCGCAGGAGGTGCACTCTCCAGTCACGAAGCCATCGGCCCCGGTCGAGAAGCGCAGCGGCGCTCCGCATTCTCGGCACGGACGGGCGTTCGAGGTGAACCGGTCGCGCGGAGGGCCCCGAGAGTCCCGTTCGCGGCGGTCGTCCTCGCGGCGAGGAGGTCGAACCCCCGGACCGGCAGACAACGAGTACGTGTAGATCGATGAGCAGCCCGAGCAGGTCCCCTCGATTCCGCCGTCGCCCATCACTCGGAGCATCAGGGAGGAGCCGCAGCTCGCGCACATGACGGACGGTGACGTCGCGTCGCCCCGGGTCTCGCCTTCACCAGGCTCTCCCACGACCGTCGGCGCGACGGCCGCCGGGGCTCCGGTGGCGGCGGAGGCTATAGTAACCGTAAACTCGGCGCCGCAATGGGGGCAGACATTCGCCATTTTCGTCCCCGGGGGGGAGGTGCTCCCCCTCTTTACTTGGCCCCCCCGTCTCTGGACCCATCGTTTTTCGACAGAAACCCCTGCCCCGCATGGATTTCGTCGCGCCACCAAGTCCGCCAGCCTCTCCCCTGCGGGCCGGCCGGCCAGCGTCTGCGGGGCCGCTAGCTCTTCAACCCCCAGCGGGATGGGCGGGGCGTGGTGGCATACTCCGACCAGGGCGTGCAGGCGGTCTCGCGCGAGCGGCTATGGAAGTTCCTTGAGCTCCACCTCGACGACGCCG
>JAKIWY010000262.1 GCA_022749835.1 Thermoplasmata archaeon
CCCTCAGCCACACCCGCAGGATCCGTTCGGACATCGCCCGATGGACCGGGAGCGCCCCGCAGTGATCGGCCTCGAGGTCGAGCTCTCCCTCGCCAACCCCGAACTCGGTCGATGGGAGTCGGTCAGCGCCGCCGAGGCCGTCGGCGGGGGAGCGGCCCTCCCGATGCCGGAGGGAGCGCACGAGACCCTCCGTGTGTGGGTGCCCAGCCGGGAGGCCCAGGAGGCTTTCTGCGGAAGGATCGCCCTCGCCCGGCGCATCCTTCGTCCGTTCGCCTCCGGAGATGAGGGAATCCTCGCCGGGCTGCGCGAGTTGGGCCGAGCGCGCCAGAGCGCTGCGATGCGAAGGTTCGGGCACCCGAGGGGCCCACTGCCCAGGGAGGTGGTCGGACGATTCGCCGGTGCGTACGTGGAGGCGGGAGGCCGGATCGACCTCGACCATCCCGAGCGCCGCTTCTGGTTCCGCGTCGACGACCGTCGTGAATGGAGCGGCTTCGAGGAGGTCGGTGTCCCGGACCCCCACGCGCTCGCCGAGCGTCGGATGCCTAAGCTCCCCTTCCAGAGACCGGTGAGCCTCGCCCCCCGGCTCGCCCGGGCTGCGGCGAACCTGGCCAGGGTGCGTCCGGGAGACCGGGTCGTCGACCCGTTCGTGGGCACGGGGGCACTGCTTCTCGAGGCGGGGCTCCTCGGAGCCAAGCTCTTCGGTGTCGACCGGGACGATACGATGGCCCGAGGAGCGCTGAGGAACATGGCGGCGTTCGACGTCGAGGCGATTCGCGTCGACGACGCCGAGTCGGCCGCACGAGCGTACTCCGGCCCCCCGTTCGACGCGCTCCTCACCGACCCGCCGTACGGACGAGCGTCGGGAAGCGGAGGGGAGCCGGCGGAGACGCTCATCCGACGAGTTCTCCCGGCATGGGCGGCCCACGTCCGACCGGCCGGCCGGATCGTCGTGGTCGTCCCCGGGGGCCCCGACCCGCTCTCGGCGCCGTGGGAGCGCCGGCTATCGATCCCGGACCGGGTCCACCGAAGCCTCACCCGGGAGTTCCGGGTCTACGAGCGTTCGGGAGCGCTCACGTGAGCGCGAAATCGTAGCTCATCGGACCGCCGGTGCCGGACGAACAGAGCTGGCTCACGGTGACCACCACGGTCACGCTGGCGCGCTCGAGGTTAGAGAAGGTGATCGTCGCCTTCTGCGATTGCCCCGGGGAGAGCTTGGAGAAGTCGAGGGTCGGGGTCGTGAAGCTCGCGCTAAAGTTCTCCCAGCTCTGGTTGCCGTTCGGAAGCGAAACGTTCCAGCTAGAATTCTTCGCGAAATCGGCGAGCGCCACGCCGGTGAGCGGCACGAGGCTCCCGTTCGTCGTCAGGTTCACCGCGACCACCTTCGCCGAGAGGATGTAGCCGTGGTTGACCTGGTCGTTGTTGATGACGGTCAACGAGAGGATGTCGGCCATCATGGCCCCGGCGGGGATCGACGTCGGCGCGACGGAGCGGTCGGCGACGGTGAACGAGTTCGTCGGCAGGGCGATCGGGACCGCGACGAACCCGGTGATGAGGATCGCCACCGCGGCCGCTCCGACCAGATATCGCTTGACGCCGAGGCCGCTCAGGTCGTTGAGCGGCGGCGGATGGCGCACGCCGAGGAGGAAGATGAGTCCGGCGAACAGGATCCAGCCGAAGTAGCTCGTCACGACGCCGAGCGCCAGCAGGCCGACGACCGCTCCGTAGCTCGCAAAGCGGCTCCGGTCGCCGAACAGCGCGCGGAATACGTGGCCCCCATCCAACTGTCCGGCGGGCAGTAGGTTGATGGCGGTGACGAGGAGACCTACCCAACCCGCGAGGGCGACCGGGTGCAGGTTTACGAGAGAGACCGGGACAAACTGCCCCAGGGCGGCCCAGAAGATCGAGCTCCCGATCTCCAGGTTCCCGTAATTCGAGCCCAGGATCGTCGGACCGCAGTTCGCCACGGAGAGCACGGGGGCGTGCAGGCTCAGCCACATCCCGAGGAGCGTTACCGGGATGGAGAGCAAGAAGCCGGCGAGCGGACCGGAGGCGCCGATATCGAGGAGCGCCTTGCGATCGGGGAACGGCTCTCGCAGGCTGATGAACGCCCCAAAAGTCCCGAACAGGACGAACGGGGGCGGGAGCGGAATGAAGTAGGGCAGCGAAGCCTCGACGTGATGGCGCCGCGCGACCAGAAAATGGGCGAGCTCGTGCAGCCCGAGGATGCCCATCAGCGGCAGTGCGAAGCTGAGCCCTCCGTAGAGGAAGTCGGTCGCCGTGAGGCTCGAGCCGCCGACGTACGAGAGCCACAGGAAGGCCCCGGCG
>JAKIWY010000263.1 GCA_022749835.1 Thermoplasmata archaeon
CCCGAGCACGCCGGCGAAGAATCGGTCGCCGATGGTATAGTTCTGGGCGTAGGCAAAGTAGTCGGGGATCTGCGCCGAGGTGTAGTAGCCCACGGCGTCCTCGGGGGTCGGGAGCCCGAGGGAGGCGGCCTGCGCGACGAACAGGTCGTTGCGGCCGTGGTCGAGGTCGGTGAGGTCTGAGCCGCGGTCGTTGGGGAGATACGGAGCGCTCGAGGCGGACAGTGGGTACGGGGCGACCAAGGGCGGGCCGCCGAAGGAGGCGGGGAAGCTTCCGTTCGGCGGATAGCCGATGACGCCGGGGATCGTCCCGAAGAAGTTCTCGAAAGCATGGTTCTCCTTGATCAGGAAGAAGATGTGCTGTATCGGCGAGCGGGCGTCGGACGCCGACCACCCCAACCGCGGGCACGGGAAGCCCACCGAGGGGACCCAGGCGACGGCGATGGTGGGAACGACCATGGCGACGACGAGGAGGGCGATGAGAACGGTGGGGGGGCTTGCCGTGCGGGGCGGAGACTCCCGGGGAATCGACATCGTCGGCCCACGACCTTACGGTCAACGGTCGCGAGAAAGACGGCTTGGGATAGGGTTAGCCGGTCCTCTCCCCTCAGGGGGGCCCTCCGGGGCTCCCCGCATTGCGAGAGCTACCCGAAGGAGAATAAGCCCGGGGACGTTCGACGGTCGCGATGCGGAGGCTCTGGGGGGTGGCCATCGCCATCGGGGTCGTGGTTCTGCTCGCGATCGCGGGCTGGGACCTGCTCCTTAGGTCTCCTACCGGGACCGCGACGGAGGGTGCCTGTCCGGCCCTCGCGCAGGGTCCCCTGTCGGTCGAGAACACCACCGCTGACCTGGGCGGCGTATTCCAGGCGGGTTCGATCCAGGCGTTCGGCTCGAACCAAACGTCGATCCTGCTCGGGGGTCTCTCTGCGTTCGATCAGTCCGCGGTGCCCTTTGTGAGCGAGCCGGCCGCCGCGGAACTCGCCGGTACCCCGGGCTCGTCCGCCGCCATCAACCTCACCTCCCTCCTCGCCCCGTACTTTTCCGGGGGCGGCATCTTCCCACCCGTCTGGAACGGGTCGGCGTGGCTGATCGCTGGCCAGACGAGGGTCGCCGGGGAGCTCGAGGGGAGTGCGGTGTTCCTTCAAGGGAGCCGGGTCACCGATCTGACCTCGCTCTTGTCTCCGTTCTTCCGCGGCCAGGGCATATTCATCGCCGGCTGGGACGGGACCGGTTGGCTGATCGGTGGAAACGAGACGAGTGAAGCGTCGCTCGTCTACCTCGAGAACGGTGCCGTCACGAACCTCTCTGGACTCATCCCCCATAACCGAGCCGGGGACTGGGTGCAGGTGATCGGCTGGAACGGGGCCGCCTGGCTCGTGGGTGGGTTTGGAGTCTTCGGCACCTGGTCCGCGGGGCGATACACCGACCTGTATCCTACGTCGGCGTTCACCTCGGGGGGTGTCTACGCTTTGGGATGGAACGGGAGTGCTTGGTTGGCGAGTGGGGAACCCGCTGTCCTCGAGGTGCTGGACGGGAGCTCGCTCACGACCGGTCCCGGGCTTTCCAATTGGACTACCGGGTGGGTCAGCTCCATCGTCCCGCTCGCGGGGGGCTGGCTGCTCGCGGGGGCATCGAGCACCTCCGATGGGAAGTACAACCCCCGCGTCGAGCTATCGGGTGGAGAGGCCGGACGAGGTGTGCTCGACGTCAGTGCCTGCCTGCCTGGGGCGTTCTCGGGTGGTTGGGTCCAGTTCGCTTCCGGGGCGGATCCCCTTCCACCGGGAAGCGTCCTATTGGTCGGCGAGGGAAGGACGAACCCTGTTACCGGGTCCAGCCACGGCGCGGCCGCGACGATCGGTCTCCCCCTGGACCACCCGTGACCTCGGAGCGGGTGGACGGTTGTGCCGGATTCCACAGGATCTCGCCCCAAGGTGAGCGTAGTCATCGCGGGCCACGGCCGCACGGAGTTCTTCGAAGGGGCCGTGGAATCGGTCCGGCGCCAGACTCTGAGGGCGGCCGAGCGGGAGACCTTGGTACTCAAAGACGTCCGAAATCCCGAGCTCGATCGCCGACTCGAAGCGGCGGGAGCAACCGTCCTCCAGCTCGAGGACGGCCCCCGGGGTGGCTGGCTCAGCGCCGCGTTATCAAATGCGCGGGGGGAGCTGATCGCCTTCCTGGACGACGACGATGAATTCGAGCCGTTCAAACTCGCACGGGCCGTACAGGCGTTCGAGAATCATCCGTCCGCGGCGTACTACCACAACAGGATTCGGCGTCTGGACGCTACTTCAACCGCCG
>JAKIWY010000264.1 GCA_022749835.1 Thermoplasmata archaeon
CGTCGGGCAGGCGATCAGCAAGGCGACCGCGATCACGGCGGGCAGGATCAGGAGGCCACCAGCATGCCGCCGGCTCATGCTGCAGCGAGCGCCCCCCCGGGCGTCGCCCTCCCCCGACAAATCCTCCCCGGTGCCCGAACCCCGGAGAGCCGGGGCATGATAGAAAAGGGTTCCTTGTCGTTCTCGTTGCCCGATATGCGTTGGCATTTCAGCCGTGGGATCGGCTCCGCCGACGACGAGGGAAGCTCCCGAGCAGGTACTGGCTGGCTCCCCACGCCCAACGAGCGACGGGAGGCTCTCCGAGCGAGCGCGGCCCGTTCCCCCCCGAAAGAGGGGGATATCTGGACGAGCAGGCGTTCCCGAGCCCCCGGGATCCGGCTGGGTAGCTCTTCGGGGGGCCCTGGAGGAGCTTACCCCCGGCCCTGGGGGTCGGCACGGTCAATACGTCCGACGCCCTTCGACCGCCGGATGACGCCCGGCGACCCGAGGGCAGCACTCCCGTTCGGCGTGCTGTTCGACGACTCGCCCGCCGCTCTCGCCCTGTTCGACGGGGAGGGAGCCCTCCTCCGGCTGAACCGCGCGGCCGCCGCCATCACCGGCTGGCGGGAGTCGGATGATCCCTCGCGTCCCGGCGGGGGCGTCGATCCGCTCCCGAAAGCGGTCCGCGCAGCCCTCCTCGAAGCGATCGCTTCCGGAACGCCGGCGAGCCTGCGATCGGTCCGCGCTCAGGTGCCCGGCCTCAAGGAGCCGTCGTTCCTCGATATCGAGATCCGGCCTCTCCCGAGGGGAGGGGCCGACGGCCGGTTCGTCCAACTGGTCGTCTCCGACGCGGGGGAGCGGGTGCGGGAGAAGGGGCGGGCGGCCCTCTTCTACGAGTCGTTCCTCACCTCGAACAACGCCATCGAGGTGACCGACCTCGCGGGTCGGATCGTCGACGTCAACCCAGCGTTCGAGCGCATCTACGGGTACAGCAAGTCCGAGCTCCTCGGCCAACGTCCGAACGTGGTCCAGAGCGGCAAGACGCCCCTCGACGTCTACCAAAGGATGTGGGCGGACCTCCTCGACCCTGCGCGGGGCCACTGGTCCGGGGAGATGGTCAACCGCGACAAGGCGGGAAAGGAGCACCCGGTCTTCCTGACCATTACGGCCGTCCGCTCCGAATCGGGAGAGACGACCCACTACGTCGGGGTCGCCATCGACCGGACAGAGCAGCGAGCCTGGGAGGAAGGGGCCGCCCGCTCCGAAAAGCTCGCTTCGTTGGGCCAGCTCGCCGCCGGGGTCGCCCACGAGGTCAACACCCCGCTCGCCAACGTGCTCCTCGTCACGGAAAGCATCCGCCGCCGGACCGAGGACCCGTGGGTACGCTCCCGCGCCGACCGCATCACCGACCAGGTCGAGGTCGCCTCCCGGATCGTCCGGGGCCTGCTCGACTTCGCCCGTCGGTCGGAGACGATGGTCGCCCCGCTCGAGCTCTCAACGGTCGTGAAGGAGGCGGTCGAGTTCCTGGGAGGAAAGCAGTCTCCGGACGTGGAGCTGCGACCCGTCTTCCCCGAGGAGCCGATCCCGATCCGGGGCGACCGGGGCCAGCTCATCCAGGTTCTCACGAACTTGATCAACAACTCGTACGAGGCAATGGGGGGAAGCGGCCGCGTGACGGTCGTTGTCCGTCGCGCCGGGGAACGCGCCGAGGTCGAGGTCTCGGACACCGGGCCCGGCATTCCCCCGGAGGCGCTGCCGCACATCTTCGAGCCGTTCTTCACCACGAAGCCCGAGGGCCAGGGAACCGGGCTCGGACTGGCCATCTGCCACGGGATCATGCAATCCCACGGCGGGGGGATCCGCGCGTTCAACTCCGAGAGCGGGGGGGCGGTCTTCGTCCTCGACTTTCCGCTGCAGGCCCCCCTCCGGCAGAGCCCGTAGAGCGGCGGGGGGGGCCCCCAAGCGTTTTTCTCTACCGGGTCTTCGCACGCCCGATGCGCCTTCTGATCGTCGACGACGACGCGGTGTTCCGAGAGGAGCTCTCCGACATCCTCCGGGACGACGGCCACGAGGTGCACAGCGCGCCGTCGGTGCCGAAGGCGATCGAGGAGCTCGAGCGCGAGGATTTCGATGCCGTCTTCAGCGATCTCAAGATGCCGAGACAGTCCGGCCTCGTGCTGCTGCGCGACGTTCGGCAGCGCTGGCCGCAGACGCTCGTCGTGATGATCACCGGCTTTGCGACCGTGGAGACCGCGGTCGACGCGATGAAGCTCGGCGCCTTCGACTACATCCGAAAGCCGTTCACCATCGACC
>JAKIWY010000265.1 GCA_022749835.1 Thermoplasmata archaeon
ACCTTCGACCAGCGCGGCGCGACGCAGAAGGTGATCGCCGCCTACGGACAGATCCGCGCCTGGGGGCGAAGCTCATGAACGCCTCGACGATCCGCGTCCTCGGCGTAGCGCCGGTGCTCCTCTACGGCTTCGGGGTCCTGGCCGCCACCTCCGAGGGCTGGCCGGCGATCGTGGTCCTCACTTTCCTGCTCACGGCACTGCCGATCGTTCCGGCCCTCCTCGGAAGGGAGAGCGTTGTCTCCTTCGTTCCCTCGGTCGCGCTGTTCGCGGTTCTCGCCCTCGCCTCCGCCGGAGGGACGGGAGCGCTGCCCACCGGCGTGGAGCAGGTCGGCGCGGGCCTCCTGCTCGGGGCGCCGATCTGGGTGCTGGCGTTCGTCTCCCGGCGCGACGTCTCGAGCGCCGCCGGAGTGTTCGGCCTGACCGCCTCCTCGGCGCTCACGCTCTTCCTACTGTTGATCGCGCGGACGTCGAGCGCGACCTACGCCGCCGGTGCCGGTGGCGCCGAGGCGTGGTGGCCGAATGCGGTCGGGATCGTCGACCGCCAAGCGACGATCGTGCGGCTGGCCCTCCCGGGGGCAACCCTGCCGACGGTGCCGCTCTCCTACGCCGCCGACCCCGTGCTCGTCGTGCTGGTGCTCGTCGGCGCGTTCGCGATGCTCAGCACGTTCCTCCGCCCCGAGGACCGCACGCCGGCGACCCCCGCGCGCCAATTGCCGACCGAAATGCCGCTCGGACCCTGGGAACGCCCGGCGCTTAGGGACCGTGCGGCCGTGGGCCCGGTCGCCTCCGGGCCGACGTTCGACTTCATCCAGCCTCCGCCGGACCCGGCCCAAACCGGCGTGCTTTCGCTGACCGTGGCGATCCTCGCGACGCTCGCCTTCGAGGCGGCGGCCGCGGTCTCCCCCGCGACGAGCCTGCTCGCGCTCTCCGCGGGGGCGGCGGGACTCGTGGTCGCGGTGGTCGTGGTCGCCCGGCCGCCCCGAGCGACCCCCGATGCGCCCGCCGAAGCCGCCGGGTAATCGCCCGGGGGACCGCGCCCTGGGCGCTCCTCTGCCCCGACCTCACTGGGGTCGGGAGGGATCCCGGGGCCGACGGATGTACCGTACACCGAACGCAACGCCGAGGGCGGCGACCGCTCCAGCGCCGAGTAGGGCGAACTCGGTGTCGGTCCATCCGCTCGTCGAGGGGGAGGCGGCGGTGACGTTGACGCGCCCCGTCCAGTTGCTCGACTGTTCCGCGCGGTCCTGGACGATCAAGGTGACGAGATAGCTTCCCGGGGCGGAGTACGTTTGGGTGGCGTTGGCCCGGTTGGAACTGGCCCCGTTCCCGAAGCTCCAGAGGTACGCGTACGGGGGGAGGCCCCCCGAAGCCTCGGCGGAGAAGGCGACGGTCAGCGGCACGGCTCCCGAGCGAGCGCCCGCCAGCGCCGAAACATTGAGAGGAGGCACGATCAGCTGTACGACCGAGCCCGTCAGCGCCGTCGAGCCGAGCGCGTCGGAGGCGTTGAGCAGCACGTCGTACGAGCCCGCCCGGGAATAGTTGTGGGTGACGACCGGGCCGGTTCCCGCACTGCCGTCCCCGAACGTCCACTTGTACTCGTAGGGAGCCGTCCCGTTCGTCGCGGCGCCGACGAACATCAGCGAGAGAGGGTCGCCCGCTGACGCAGTACTCGATAGTGCCGCCTGGAACCCGGTCAACGAGATCGTCAGGTTGGCGAGGGCGCTCGCACCCTTTGTATCGGTCGCGGTGAGGCTGACGTTGAATCGGCCGTCGGTATCGAACCGGTGGGACATCGGGTTCCCCGGGGCAGGGCTCGAGGTGTCCGCGAAGCTCCACAGGTAGCTGTAGGGCGCGACACCGCCCGTGGCATCGGCGAGGAAGTAGATCACCGTGGGGGCCGTGGCGGTCGTTCGCGAGGCGGTAAAGCCGACGATCGGCGCGTCGAACCCCCAGACGTCGGCAATCCACGAGCCGCTCGTGAATCCGCCGAAGAGCACGGGCTCGCCGATCTCGGGGTCGAAGGAGAGGCCGTAGGCGGCGCGAACGCCCGGGGACACGGGGGGAGCGAGCCGGCTCCAGGATCCCGCCTGGAACAGCCATGTGTCCCCGAGCGACCCGTTCGCATCGCCTCCCCCGTAGAGGACGAGGGCCATCGAGAGCGTTGGCGCGAGCAGGGCGACCGAGCGACCCGAGGGGGAGGGGGAGCTTCCCATGGCCGTCCACGCCCCGCCGACGAACGTCCAAGTATCCGAGAGCGAGGAGGGGACCTGGGTTCCGTTGTATCCCCCG
>JAKIWY010000266.1 GCA_022749835.1 Thermoplasmata archaeon
ACCGACGGCGACCTCGTGTTCGTCGCCAGCACCGCCACCCGTCCTCTCCCAGCGTCGCGCGGCCGGGCCGGCTCCCTCGAGGACCGCCTCGGTGCCGTGGCCGCCGACCTGATCGTCGAGGCCGTGCTCTCGGCGGTCGCCCCGGGCTAGCTGTTGGACGACCCGCTTCCCGGAGAGCGGCGTAGCGAGGTTCCCCGCAACCCGCGGATGAGGTCGGTCTTCGTGATGATCCCGATGAGCTGCCCGCGATGAACGACGAGGACGGCTGGGTACCTCGACAGGAGGCCCGTGAGCAGTTCGGCCGGGCACGCCTCGTCGACCTGCGGGTAGGCGCCTTCCTGGATGTCGTGGACGTGGGAGCGTGCGCGGGAGGGCTGCGCGAGCGCCTTGAGAAGCGCGCTCTCGGAGATCGCGCCGGTGACCCGTCCGCCGTCGAGCACGGGAAGCTGGGAGAACCCCCCGCGTTCCATCAGCTGGGAGGCGGCCGAGATCGGAGTGTTCCCGTCGACGGTGATCACCCCGCGCTTCATCAGGTCGGCGGCGCGTAACGTCGGGGCCGCCACCCCCTCCTGCTCCTCGAGGTATCCGAGAATCCGCTGGACGAGGTCGTAGGAGGGGCGGATCTGTCCTCGCTCGATCCGGGAGAGCGTGGCGTCGCTCCGACCGACCGCACGGGCCAGCTCCCCGAGGGGGATCCCCAGCGACAGTCGCCGCTTGCGAATCTCCGCGACCGCGTCCATCGTGCCACCCCTCAAGCCGAGACGGGCCGATATCTTCGTCGGGGCCTCGTGGTGCTTCCAGGGCACCCGGGTGCCTCGGGGGCGCTCGAAACGATGCCTCGCGGCGCTCCGAAACCTACAAGACGACTGACCCCCGTCCGACCTTCAAGCGATGTCGGCCCCGCCGCGCCGCATTTCTTGGATCGTCGCGCCGCCGGAGATCTGCTGCCTCTGCAAGGAACCGCTGTCCAACCCGGCCGAAGCGAGCACGTGGAACGGCTCTCCCGCCCATCGGGACTGCGTGCGAGTCCACCTGATCCAGCGCGATCCCGCGTTCCGCGAAGGCGGGGAGCACGAGGAGACCACCGAGGACTCCTCGGAGTCGATCGACGGGATGATCCCGCGGGACGACGACGACGGCGACCCGGGGTAGGGCGTCGAGTCGCCCCGCGCCCTCCCGCCGGGCCCACCCCGCGGCCGACCGGCAGACCGTTCGACCGTAGAGGAGCCCCGGCGGAAGGCCGAGAGCGCTTCTTTCGTCGAAATCCATAATAACCACGCCGGCGTCTTGCCGACAGCCTCGGGGGAAATCAGGGGGGTCCATGCCGGAAGTCGTCATCACCTGCGACTGGACGATGATGAGCAACCACCACGGGAAGGAGTTCTTGGGGTTCGGCACGACCACGGCCCCCTACGTCTTCCCGGAGTCCGTCTACCAGCGCCTCTTCTACCCGACGATGCCCGTCGATGAGAACGGCTACCCGGACCAGGCCCCGTACGGGATGCGCAAGGTCGAGGCGGCCCTCATGGACGCCGGCTTCGACGCCCGGATCGTCCACCCGAGCCACCTCGACAAGTACATGCCCGGGAAGGCGAAGGTGCTCCTGGTCTCCGGGCACGACTACTTCGGCCTCAATCCGCCCTCCTCCACCTTCGGCGGCGTGATGCGCAAGGAGACGCTCAACTGCATCAACTTCAAGCGGATGCTCACCCAGCCGCACGTCCTCGAGGCGCGCAAGCAGGGGATGAAACTGCTCGCCGGCGGCCCGTGCGCCTGGCAGCTATCCCCGGCGACCCGCCAGAAGGTCCCGTGGATCGGCGAGTTCGTGGAATCGATCGGCGGCATCGACAGCGTCGTCGAAGGGGAGGCGGACATCTTCGTCCGCGACCTGGTCAAGAAGGCGCTGAACGACGAGTTCCTCCCTCCGCACGTCGTGCTTACTCCGAAAGAGGCTCCGAAGATCGAGCAGATCTCCTCGATCCGCTTCCCGAGCGTCAACGGTTTGGTCGAGATCGGCCGGGGTTGTTGCCGGGGATGCTCGTTCTGCTCGGTCACGACCCGCCCCACCCGGTGGTATCCTCTCTCGAAGGTCGAGGAGGAGCTCAAGGTCAACCGGGCCGCGGGGATCCGAAAGGGCCTGCTCCACTCGGACGACGTCTACTTCTACGGCAGCCCGAACGTGATGCCGCGCGAGGAGAAGCTCCTCCCGCTGCTCTCGCTCGCCAAGCGCTACTACGACGAGGTCGGCTGGAGCCAC
>JAKIWY010000267.1 GCA_022749835.1 Thermoplasmata archaeon
AGGCGAACGAGACCGGAAAGCTCGCCCCGGGCGCGATCAGCGAGACGGGGACGGTGCCGACCGGGCTGCCGTCCAGAAGGACCGTGAGGTTGAACGGAGCGATGCTCGCCCCCGCGCCGGCGACCAGCGTCGCCGTCAGTCGGTACGGCACGACGATGTTCACGACCTCCGAGAAGTTCTGCGAGACGTTGCTCCCCCCGAGGCTGGAGGTCACGAGCACGAAGATCGTCAGCGACTGCGTAGTATTCGGCGCGATCAGGGTCAAATTCACACTGCCGTTCACGAGGACCCCGGCGGACGGCGCGATCGCGGTGGTGTTCGAAAGGTCCGAGCCGGCGAGCGACGCGTGGTAGCTGTAGATCCCCGTCTGGGTTCCGTTGGGAGCGAGCGCCGGTCCCCCGGTCGCCGTCACCTCGTAGGTCCCCTTGAGGCCCGTTCCCAAGTTCGAAGGGCCGGTGAGGCCGCCCGTCAGGGGCTGGTAAGGAACGGGGCTCGCGGCGTGGTGGGAGGGCGACGCGGTCGCGACCGGGAGCACCCCCGCCAAAAGGAGCAGGGCGAACAGTGCGGGGAGAACGATCGACCGTGGCCCGCGGGTCGGCCCAAAAGGATGCCGCGTCATGCTAACGGCGCACCCACCGCCGGGTACGGTACCAGCGGTACGCCCCGAGGGCGACCACGAAGGCGATCGCGGGCGTGAAGGAGAGCAGCGGGACGACCCAGTCCTGGAGGGTCGGGGGGCTGCCGATCGATGGGCCGGTGACGCCGACCGCGCTCGAGTTCAAGTCGACGGTCCCGACGGGCACCTCCAGCGTGAGCGAGAGCCTGGTGGAGCTGCTGCCGTTCAACACCACGACCCCCACGTTCACCGAGCCCGGGGGCGCCGGATGGGTGGTGGTGGCCGTCAGGCGGACGCTGAAGGTCTGGTTGCCCGCCTGGGTGAGCGTCACCGAGTGGGTCACGGGGCTCTTGCCCTGGATGATCGCGCTGTGCCAGCCCAACGCCGAGAGTCGGGCGCTGTCGCCCACCGAGAGGACGACCGCCTCGTTCGTGTTGCCGGTGTCCTTGAGGTAGAACGGCAGGGACGCGCTCGTGGGGGAGAGGACGGTCGAACCCGGGGTCGCGGCCCCCGTGAGGCCCGTGCGAGGCACGATGTCGAGACCGGCCAGCGGCTGGGCCTGGCCGACGATCTGGCCGGAGGCGCTCTCCGCCTCGAGCTGGATCGCCGGATGGGCGACCGGGGTTCCCGCGGGGATGGCGACCGTCACCTCGCCCCCTATCGACGAGCCCGGGCCGATCGTCGTCAGGGTCACGTTCGCCGGGGAGAAGGTGAACTTCCAGTAGGCCGGGGAGCCGAGGAAGTGGAGCACGGCGGGCTCGTTGCCGATGTTCGTGAGCACGTAGGAGTAGCTGACGTTCGCGGCGCCGTCGACCGAGACCGAGGTCGGGGCGAGGAGGGCAAAGCGCACCGCCTCATGCAGCCGGTACGTCAGGTCGATCGTCGCGGCGTAGTTGCCCCCGAGCAGCGAGATCGTCAGGGAGCCGCCGGCGGTGGTGTTGACGCCGTACGGGCTCGCGCTCGCGTTCGAGGAGACGGTGTAGACGCCCTTGGGAAGCGGGAAGGAGAACGGCGTGGAGTACGGCTCGTTGGCGAAGACGAAACGCTGGCCCGAGCTCGTGGCGACGGTGACGTTCGGGGCGGAGGTCGTCCCGCCGCTCGGGGGGGTGAGGTTCAGCGTGAGGGTCCAGGCGCTGACGAGCTTGATGGAGAGCGGCAGCACGCCGGTCGCCGGGACGCTGACCGACCTAAGCTGGGCGAATCCTCCGGTCGACGGAGCCCCGTCGGCGTAGAGGTTGTACGTCCCTGGAAGCAGATGGAGGCGGAAGGAACCGTTCTGGGTGGGCACCATGGTCACGTTGTGCGACGGGAGCGGTCCTTCGAACTGGAGGTTCGCCGCCACGAGCGAGGGGAATCCGGCGACGCCGACCGTGCCCACCACCGTGGTCGTCAGCACGGTGGAGCTCAGTGGGATGTCGCAGTGCGTGCTGGCGCTCGCCAGCACAGCGCACCGGTAGCCGCCGGCGACCGCGTACGACTTGAGCTCGCCACCCGAGGGACTGCTCACGAGCGTGGTCGTGTTGAGGCTCACCGAGAAGACCATGCCCACGGGCAGCACGGCAGAATAGTGCCCCAGGATCGCCGGCACACTGACGTTGAGCCCGGAGGCGCTCTCGAGCGTGAGGGTGGTCGACGCA
>JAKIWY010000268.1 GCA_022749835.1 Thermoplasmata archaeon
ACGGGCCGAGACCCTCCGGCGTCGACGAGGCGGTCGACTGGCTGGAGGCGGAGAAGGGGATCGTCGTCAAGTTCCGCCCGACCGGCCGCTTCGCGTCGCTCGCCGGACTCGCCGGGCGACTCGCCCGGGCCCACGTCGACCAGGTCGTCGCCCGCCCGGCCCCGCGCGAGGTGCTCGTGGCGCTCCAGAACCTCCTCAAGCTCCCGACGATCCCGAACCGGATCGAGGGGGTCGACATCTCGATCTTCCAGGGGTACGAGGCGGTCGGCTCGCTCGTCGTTTTCCAGGGCGGACGGCCGGAGAAGAGCGAGTACCGTCGCTTCAAGATCCGGGGGGTCGAGGGGACGAACGATTTTGCGATGGTCGCCGAGGTCGTGCGACGAAGGTACTTCCGGCGGCTGGCGGAGGAGGAGATCCTGCCGGACGTGCTACTCATCGACGGCGGCCGCGGCCAGGTCTCGGCGGCCTCCGAGGCGCTCGCGGGGCTCGGGCTCACCGAGCGGCTTCCCGTGGTCGGCCTCGCCAAGCGCGAGGAGGAGCTCTACCTTCCCGAGCGCTCGGAGCCGATGCGACCGGACCGCAATTCGGCCCCGATGCTTCTCTTGAGGGCGGTGCGTGACGAGTCCCATCGGTTCGCGGTGACCTACCATAGGACCCGCCGGCGCATCCGCCTGCGGGAAGAGGCAGAGGACGCCGGGGCGATTCTCCCCGGCCGCCGAAGCTGACCCGGGGGACCGGTCGCACGCCGCTACTTGTGGGGCTTGGGGCGCTCGGGGGCCCCGATGAACGGCATCCCCGCGACGCGCTTGGCGACGTCGGAGACCGGGATCCGGCGCAGTTCGCTCTCGGGCTCGAGGATGGCGACGTCCAGCGCCTCGGGCGGGAACGGCGTCGGGGAGCCCTCGGCGACCGCCTGGACGGCGAGCTTGAACGCGGACTCCTCCGTGCGCGCCTCGGGGATCTTCTCCTCGAGGAAGTCGGCGACCGCGCGGCGGTTGCGCCCGATGGCGTAGGCTCGCCAGCCGATGGTGGCGCCGCTCGGGTCGAGCTCGATGAGCCCGGGGACCCGTCCGGTGAACCCGCCGAGCAGAAGAGAGACCGCGAACGGCCGGGTGCCGCCGAACTGCGTGAACTGCTGGAGGTGGCCGCCGAGGGTGTGGCCGAGCAGCGAGTAGGGGGCGACTTCTCCGTAGAGGATGCGGTGGCGCTGCGCTTCGAGGCGCAGGAACTCGACCAGGACCCGCGAGTCCGCGATGAGGCCGGCGGTGACGCAGCCGAGCCCCGTGTCGATGGGGAAGCTCTTTTCGATCGAACCCGCCTCGGCGAGCGAGCTCACCGGGAGGTTCCGGTAGGCGACGAAGACGATCCCGCCCTCGTAGGTGACCGCGACGGCCGTGCCGCCCATCTGGATCGCCTGGAGGGCGTACTCGACCTGGAAGAGGCGGCCGTCCGGCGAAAAGACGGTGCTCGCGCGGTCGTAGGCCATCTGGCCCGGTTGCATCTCCATCTACGCTTTGTCCCCCGTGAACGAGGCGGGCGAGACGGGTGGGGGATTTATGCCTGCCCCCTCGGATGGCGCGCCGCCCACTTGGTGGCCCAGGTTCACCCGTCCCCCGGGCCACGAGGTGCTCCGCAACTCTTTACTGGGCCTTGGCGTGGGTTCGGAGGCATGGCGAGCCACCCGCTCCAGATGCTCCCGATGGCGTCCAGCTACCGGGGCCCGCTCTCCCCGGCCTGCGAGCAGTGCCGCGAGGGGAAGAAGATGGTCCTCTTCGTCACCGGGGTCTGCCGGTTCCGATGCTTTTACTGCCCGGTCTCCGGTCGGCGCAATCAAAAGGACGTCACCTACGCGAACGAGAGGCTCGTCACGAGCGACCAGGACCTCCTCGAGGAGGCGGCGGCGATGGGAGCGCAGGGAACCGGGATCACCGGGGGCGACCCGCTCGGGGTCATCGAGCGCACCGAACATTACGTGCGCTTTCTCAAGAGGGAGCTCGGAGCGTCGCACAACATCCACCTCTACACGCACGAGCCGAACGAGGAGAAGCTCGAGCGCCTCGCGCGGGCGGGCCTCGACGAGTTCCGGCTGCACATCCCCCACTATCTCTGGGGGCCCCTCTCCGGCGGGGGCGGCGCCTATCGCTCCGTCCTGGAAAAGGCTCCGTCCTGGGGGATCCGGCGCGGGGTCGAGATCCCGGTGCTCCCCGATAAGGAGGGCGAGCTGCGACGCCT
>JAKIWY010000269.1 GCA_022749835.1 Thermoplasmata archaeon
CGAGATCGCCGACCGGGTCGCGATCCTCAGCGAGCTCGCAGAACCCGCGCCTTCTGTCGACCAGGTCGAAGCGTTGGTCGGCCGGGAGATCGTGGCGGCCGCGGAGGAGCTCGACCGCCCCGGCGGGGTCGGCGCCTCGTTCCGCCGCTGCCGCGCCGCATTATACGGCCGGGGCCGTCGGGCCCGGGTGGACGGAAAACCGGCGGGGCGCATTCAAGATATCTCGGACGACGGCGCGCTCTGGCTCGAGGGGGAGAACGGCCCCGTCCCGATCTACACGGGCGGGCTCGAGGTGGAGGACGAATGACGGGCGCCTTCGACCGATGGAACCTGCTCAAGCGTCGAGCCGGTGAGGCCGGCGGGAAGGAACGCGTCGAGAAGCACCGGGCGCAGGGCAAGCGCACCGCCCGAGAGCGGCTCGAGGCGCTCTTCGACCCGGGGACGTTCGTCGAGCTCGACGCCTTCGTCACCCACCGCGTCACGACCTTCGGGATGGGCGAGCGCCGGATCCCGGGCGACGGCGTCGTGACCGGCTGGGGCGAGGTGGAGGGGCGGCCGGTCTGCGCCTTCTCCCAGGACGCGACCGTTTTCGGTGGCGCGCTCGGCGAGGCCCACGCCGGAAAGATCGTGAAGGTGATGGAGACCGCCCGCAAGGCCGGGGTCCCGGTCGTGGGGCTCGACGACTCGGGCGGCGCCAGGATCCAGGAGGGCGTGATGAGCTTGGGCGGCTACGGAGAGGTGTTCCTGCGCAACGTCACGCTCTCGGGCGTCGTCCCGCAGATCTCCCTCATCCTGGGGCCGTGCGCCGGTGGCGCGGTTTACTCCCCCGCGATCACCGACTTCGTCATCATGGCCAAGGGGCAGGGCCAGATGTTCATCACCGGCCCAGACGTCATCCGAGCGGTCACCGCGGAGGAGGTCAGCGCGGAGGAGCTCGGCGGCGCCGAGGCGCACGCGACCCACTCCGGAGTCTCCCACTTCACGGCGGGCGACGACGCGGACGCGATCCGGCTCGCCCGCCGGCTCCTCGGCTACCTCCCGCTCAACAACCTCGAAGAAGCCCCCGGCGCCCCGCCCCGCGACCCGGAGCGGGACGGAGGCGCATCGCTCCTCAAGGTCGTCCCCGAGGACGCGAACTCCCCCTACGACGTCCACGAGGTGATCCTGAGGGTCCTCGACGCGGAGAGCTTCCTCGAGGTCCAGCCGTCGTGGGGGGCGAACCTCGTCATCGGATTCGCGCGGCTGAACGGCTACGCCGTCGGGGTCGTCGCGAACCAGCCGAGCGTGCTCGCCGGGACCCTCGATATCACGGCCTCTTCCAAGGGAGCGCGGTTCGTCCGGTTCTGCGACGCGTTCAACCTGCCGCTCGTCACCTTCGTCGACGTCCCCGGATTCCTCCCCGGGACCAACCAGGAGTACGGCGGGATCATCCGCCACGGCGCGAAGCTCCTCTACGCCTACGCGGAGGCGTCGGTCCCCAAGCTCACGGTGATCCTCCGCAAGGCGTACGGCGGGGCGTACGACGTGATGTGCTCCAAGCACCTGGGCGGCGACCTCAACCTCGCCTGGCCCACCGCCGAGATCGCCGTGATGGGAGCGGACGGCGCCGTCAACATACTGTTCCGGCGGGAGATCGAGCGCGCCCCACCGGCGGAGCGCGACGCCCTTCGACGGCGGCTCGTCGGGGAGTACCAGGCGGAGTTCCTGAACCCGAACCTCGCCGCCGAGCGGGGATACATCGACGACGTCATCGACCCGGCCGACACGCGCAGCCGCCTGATCGCCGGCCTCAAGATGCTCTCGACCAAGCGCGAGGAGCGGCCGCCGCGCAAGCACGGCAACATCCCGCTCTGAGGCGGGGTCCGGGGGAGCGTTGGTCGGGATAACGGAGACCGTCCTAAGAGACGGGCACCAGTCGCTCATCGCGACGCGCATGCGCACCCGGCATATGCTACCGGTCGCCGAGCAGCTCGACGCGATCGGCTACCGGTCGCTCGAGGTCTGGGGGGGCGCGACGTTCGACGTCTGCCTGCGCTTCCTGAACGAGGACCCGTGGGAACGGCTTCGGGAGATCAAGCGGCGCGTCCGGAAGACGCCGCTCCAGATGCTCCTGCGGGGCCAGAACCTGGTCGGCTACCGGCACTACGCCGACGATCTCGTCGAGAAGTTCGTCGCCGAGTCGGCGCGCCAGGGGGTCGACATCTTCCGGGTCTTCGACGCCCTC
>JAKIWY010000027.1 GCA_022749835.1 Thermoplasmata archaeon
CCACCTGCTTCACGAGGCGCAGCAGGCCGCCCGCGCGCAAGGGTTCGACTTCAGCGACGAAGAGGCCGAGCGGGAGCTCTGGAAGGTCGTTAGGGCCACTCGCGAGAACCGCTCCAGCATGCTGCAGGACGTGGAACGGGGGCGGCCGACCGAAGTGGAGTCGATCTCGGGCGCCATCGCGCGCATTGGGGAGGCCTACGGTATCCCGCTCCCCCACACCCGGCGCGTGGTGGAGCGGATGCGGGCGAAAGCCCCTCCGTCGTAGTTCGGCCTGCGCCGCGCAACCCTCTTACGAACGGGCCGTTCCCCCGCGCCGATGGCGGCGAAACGCAGCGTAACGACCGCCTCGCTCAAGGGCCGCCGCGTGCTGGTCCGCGTCGACTTCAACGTCCCGCTCAACCCCTCGGGAACGATCGCCGACGACCGGAGGATCGTGGAGGCGCTGCCGACCTTGCGCTACCTGGAGACCGCCGGAGCCCGGACGATCCTCATGTCCCACCTGGGTCGGCCCGACGGCAAGCGCGACATGCGCTTCTCGCTACGACCGATCGTCCATCGGCTGAGCGGCTATCTCGGACTGCCGGTCCCGCTCGCCGACGACGCCGTCGGGATCCATGCCATCGAGGCGTCGGCGCGCCTGAAGAACGGCGAGTTCCTGATGCTCGAGAACCTTCGCTTCCATGCGGGAGAGGAGGCGAACGACCCGGCGTTCGTCGCCCAGCTCGCCCAACTTGGGGAGGTGTTCGTCGAGGAGGCGTTCGGGACGGTCCACCGCGCCCACGCCTCGACGGTGGGCGTGGCGAAGCGGCTGCCCGCCTATGCGGGCTTTCTCGTCCAGCACGAGGTCGAGGAACTCTCCCGTCTGGTCGATGCGCCCGAGCGCCCCTACGTCGCCCTGATGGGCGGCGCCAAGGTCGCCGACAAGCTGCCACTTCTCAAGAGCTTCTTAGGACGCGCGGATGCGTTGCTCATCGGCGGCGCCCTCGCCTTTCCGTTCCTGACGGCCAACGGCGCCCACCTTGGGGCGACCCCCGTCGAACCCGGGCTCGAATCCGAGGTCGCCGAGTTCTCCCGCATCGCCTCCGAGAAGGGCACGAAGGTCGAGCTGCCGGAGGACCTCATCATCGAGGTCCCCGGCGAGAAGCTCGGTGCCTGCGTGCCGGCGAACGCCGTGCCCGAGGGTGCGATCGCGCGCGACATCGGCCCGCGAACGAGGGATCGGTTCTTCACGCACCTGCAGGGCTCCAAGACCGTCTTCTGGAACGGCCCGCTCGGGCTCGCCGAGGATCTTAGGTTCGCCGCGGGAACCCGCGAGGTGCTTGCCGGCCTCTCCACCCTTCCCGGCTTTCACGTCTGCGCCGGCGGGGACTCCGCACGCGTCGCGCAGGAGCTCGACGTCGTCCAGGCGTTCCAGTACGTCTCTACGGGTGGCGGCGCGGCGCTCGAGTTCGTCCAGGGCGTCGAGCTCCCCGGGCTCGCCTTGATCCCGGACGCAGCGCGCCCGTAGACCGGGCGACCCCGCCGCCGAGCGGGGGAGGCGGCGGCGAGCTGTCGATCGTCCGGCCGAGATAGGTAAGATATGTCCGGTTCACCCTCGGCACGTCGAGCTCGATCACCTCCGGGACCTCGTAGGGGTGCTCTTCGCCCAGGTAGCGGAAGAGCTCACCGACCCGCTTGGGGACGGTCTTGAACAGGACGAGGACCTCGTCGGTCTCCTCCACGCGTCCTTTCCAAAGGAACGTCGAGCGGATCGCGATCTCGTTCGCGCAGGCCGCCAAGCGCCGCTCGAGGACCCCCGAGATGATCCTCCGGGCGACGCGGGGGTCGGGGAACGCGCAGAGCACGACGCGCATCGGTCCGGTCGCATCGACCGGGTCGAGGGGGTACGGGCTCACGCCGCCCGGCTCCCGATCGCTGGGGTGGCGCCGGAGAAGTCGAGCGTTCGCAGCGTCAGGTCGCTCAGGTTCACGAGCGCCGCGTGCGCCGGGACGGGGGAGATGTTGCGCATCCTCTGGTACTCCGTCTCGGCCTGCCAGGTGGAGGCGTTCAGTAAGAGGACGCCCCGGTACTGGTCGACCCCGTAGGTGTGGGCGTGGCCGGTGACCAGGATATCCGGGGCCGGGTCGATGACGAGGCCGTCCCTCGGCAGCGGAGCGAGCGGGGTGCGGCCCCCGTACATCGGGGCGAGGTGGCGCATCGCCAGCATCCGCTTCATCACATCCGTCGGACGTGCGTAGCTCGCGCCGGGCAGCGCCGGGATGAGGTCGTCGAAGCTGCGGCCGTGGTACGCTTCCACGACCACGCCCTCGAGGGCGAAGGTGGAGGGGTTGCCGACGGCCCGCACGTTCTCCGGGAGTCGGGAGGTGATCGCTTCCGGCAGCGCCGGCTGGGGCTCCGCCGGGCACACCGCGTCGTGATTCCCGGGAAGGACGACGATATTCAGGCGCGACGGAAGTTCTCTCAGGCGTTTTCCGAACTCGCCGTACTGCTCGAAGATGTCGCCGATCGCCAGATCGCGCTCCTGATTCGGGTAGATGCCGATCCCGTCCACGAGGTCGCCCGCGATCACGACGTGCTCCACCTCTCGGGCGAGCTCGGGTTCCGGACCCTTTTCCTTGAGGAAATCGGCGAGCATCCCCCAGGCATCCGAGAGGAACGAGCGGCTGCCGACGTGCGTGTCGGAAAGGAACAGGACGCGAGAGGTCCTCTCCGAACGTCTCTGGGAGCGCCCGGGCGGCATCTCGGGCCTCTCCACGGCGAGCACCTTGGGGAGGCGTCCGGGTTCTCTCGGGAAGGCGATCTTCAAACCGACGACCTCGTCGACCAGGTACGTGGCCCGGGCGGGAGGCGAGCCGCGCAGCACCAGGACCTCCAGGCTTCCGGTCTCGTCCTCAACGGTGAGCACGACGTGGTGTTTCTCCGACGTCTCGTGGACCTCGCGCACCATACCGATGACGGCGGAGGCACCCTCGGTGGACCGCAACTCCCGGACGGGCCTAAGGTTCGATAGCTCCGGGCGGCCCTTGAGGATGCGCGAAAGCGCGCGATACCGCGACTGGAAGAGTGTCCCGTACGCTTCCAGCGGCTCGCGTCCCCCGGGTCCGGGGTTGAAACCCTCAGCGACCAACGCGTACGGGACCGAGGCGGGCGCCGCTCGGCTGCGGTCGTACCCCATTGGGGCGTCGGTCGCAGGCCGCAAAGCGCGTGGGCCCATGATCGCCCCGTGGATGGAAAGGGCGCGTTCTACCATCTCCTGCGTGACGAATGGATTCTCCGCTCCGGCGACCTCGACGACCTGCCGGGAGAGGATGAGGGGTTGGGACTGGGCGAGCAAGAGGTTGAGCGCCCCGGATTCGACGAGCTTGTGGTGGGCCTCGAAGTACGCGACCAGGTGCTCGCGCATTCTTCCCCCTCCTGCCCGCTTCCGAACGTCCGGCGCCGGTCGCTCCGGCGCTCACCAGAGATGGAACGGCGTCGGCCGCCGGGAACTTCAGCGGGACGGCGAGGAGCGGCTCGATATTTCAATAGTTCGCGCCCGCGGGGCGCCGGGCGAGGCCGGGTTCAGTCCCGGTACGACTCTTTCGCGTAGGTCGCGCCCTTCGGATACTTCTCCTTGAGGTGCGCGATGAACTTCTCCGGGGAGCGCTCGAGGTGGGCGGAGTACCAGCGGACGACGATGTCGCGCAGGATCTGGTGGATCTCCTTGAGGTTCACCGCGTCTTCGGGGCAATCGCACAGGACGGCCTGGTTCATCATGCGCATCCAGCCGGTGTAGCGGTGGTAGCTCTCCCCGTCGCACCACTCGAAGATGCCGCGGAGGTGCGTGCGGCCCTCGGGCGTCTTGTAGTACCAGAATCGGAGCGTGAAGCCGATCCACGCCTGGGTGCGGTCCTTGAGCTCGATCGTCTTGACCGCGCCGAAGTCGAAGTTCTCCTTGAACGCCCACTTCTCGGGGTACTCGACGAACGTGGCGAACAGCGTCTGGGACGGGTCGATCGTCAGGTGGACGGAGGCTTCCTCGAACTGGTTTCGGACCTCCCAGAGGTCCTGCAGGAGTCGCCGGTTGACCGACGCACGGTGGGAGACGTCCTCGGTGACCTGCTCTCCGGAGCTCTTCTGCACCCGCTTGAGCTCGCTCTTAAGCGAGCTTACAAAATCGTCCTCGGGAAGCTTCGGCATCGGGTCGGCTTCCGGGGTGGGCGAGGGTACAGGCACCGCTACAGCACGTCGGCGAGGCATAGAATCAGTGGCTCCGGCGCCGCTTAGTGGGGTCGCATATTAAGAGTTGCCCTGCGAAATTGCTTGACCCGACGGCGACTGTTTTTCGCCGACCGGAAGCGCGGCAAAACCCGCGAACCCCCGCGCCCGCGACCCGACGGGTCGTGGGGCCCCGCTTAAATACCGTTCCTGGCTCCGTACGTTCGGAAAGACTCCCGGAGACGGAAGGAGGAGGATCCCTCACGTCCGCACGTCTCACGGACTCACGACTCATGCTTAACCATGGATTCGGTCGTAGGTTCCGCGTTCGCGTGCCGGTCGGCTTGAGGAACCCGTAACCTCCTTTCTTCCCCGCGGAGCGGCCCGGCGCAATTGGCGCCCCGCCGATCATCCAAACGGAGGAACACACCACCATGAGCAACGACCCAAACGCCGCAAAGTACCAGATCCGCGCCCGGATCAGCGCCGAGGGCGTCATCGATAAGCCCGATGTCGTCGGAGCCGTCTTCGGCCAGACCGAGGGGCTCCTCGGTGACGAGCTCGACCTTCGGGACCTGCAGAAGTCCGGCCGGATCGGCCGCATCGAGGTCGAGATCGATTCCCGGGGCGGAAAGAGCCAGGGAGAGATCCTGATCCCCTCCTCGCTCGACCAGGTCGAGACCGCCATCCTCGCTTCCGGTCTTGAGACCGTCGACCGCATCGGCCCTTGCCGGGCAAAGATCGAGGTCGTCAGCGTCGAGGATATCCGCATCTCCAAGCGCCAGAAGATCGTGGAGCGGGCGAAGGAGATCCTCTCGCACCTCCAGGAAGAGTCGAAGGGGGTCGGCATCGACCTGACCGAGTCCGTCCGCAAGGCGGTCCAGGTCGAGGAGATCACCACCTACGGACCCGAGCACCTCCCGGCCGGGCCGAACATCGACCAAGCCGACGCCCTCATCGTCGTCGAGGGCCGCTCGGATGTGCTCAACCTGCTGCGCTGCGGCATCAAGAACGTCATCGCCGTCGAGGGGACGAGCGTCCCGCAGACGGTCAAGGACCTCTCGCGCGGAAAGACGGTGACCGCCTTCACGGACGGGGACCGCGCCGGCGAGCTGATTCTTAGGGAGATGCTGCAGACGATGGACCTTGATTTCGTCGCCCGCGCCCCGAGAGGCAGCGAGGTCGAGGAACTCACCCAGAAGCAGCTCGTCAAGTGCCTGAGGAACAAGATCCCGATCAACCAGTACCTGGAGATGACGGGATTCGAGTCGACCGGCGCCTCGCGCGCCCCGATGGACGACCGCGGGGAGGGTCCCCGCGGAGGGGGCGAAGGAGGCGGCGGGCGACCGGACCGGCGCGAGGAGCGCGGACCTCGGGAAGACCGGGGGCCCCGGGAGGACCGGGGACCACGTTCCGACCGTGGCGGCCCGCGCCGCGAGATGATGGAGCGGCCGGCCCCGCCGACGCCCGTGGCCCGGCCCCCACCGCCCCCCCCGCCCGCGCCCGTGGCACTTCCCCCGGAGCTCCAGCGCTACTTCGAGCTCCTCGATAGTGTCGAGAACAGCTCGCGCTCGTTGTTCCTCTCCGCCGACAACAGCGTGCTCGCGGAGGCGCCCGTGAAGGACATGATCGAGGCTCTCGGAGCGCTCACCGTCCCGGCGAAGGCGGTCGTCTTCGATGGGATCGTGAGCCAGCGCCTTCTGGATGTCGCCCACGAGAAGGGGATCGACACGGTCATCGCGAACCGCCTCGGGGCCGTCGGGAAGATCCCCGAAGGCATCCGCGTGGTCACGAAGCTCGACGTCGAAGGACCGAGCGCGGCCCGGTAGGCGAGGGCCCTACGTTTTCGGGGGCGGCTTCTGCCGCCCCCCATATCTTATCGTCCTGCCCGCCGTAGAAGGTACGCCGTTGACCGAAGCTGCCCCCACCGAAGGCCGGCGCATGCCGTCGACCCTCGAGGAGATCGAGAGCACCGAGCAGATCCCGATCCCCACGGACCCGCTCGCCCGCGTGATCGGGCAGGAGCGGGCGGTCGAGATCGCCCGGGTCGCGGCGTACCAGCACCGCCACCTCCTCCTGGTCGGCCCGCCCGGGATCGGCAAGTCGATGACGGCGCAGGCAATCGCGCTCCATCTCGACCGGCCCATCACCGAGACGCGGATCGTCCATAACCCCGAGAACCCCGAGCGCCCGTCGGTGGAGGTCGTGGTGCGCGACGAAGTGATGAGCGAGCGCGAAGCCCGCCGTTCGACCGAAGGCGAGCTCATCAACCCGACGGACGCCCCGGCCTCCGTCGCCGAGCGGCTCGGCTACCGGTGCCCCCGGTGCAGTTTCTACTCCCTTCCGTCCGACCGGTACTGCCCGAGCTGCGGCAACGTGAAACAGCTCGTGCCCGGGATCACCGGCAGCGGGAACCCGTTTAGGGACCTGGTCGGGGGGATCCTCGAGCTCACGGTGAGCCCCGGGGGAAACCCGCAGGAGTCGGTGAGAACCACCCGGTTAAGGAACGGGGTCGAGGAGGTCGTCGCCTACGAGCGGGCGAGCGAGAAGATCAAGGTGCTCGACCAGCGGGCCCTCGAGCGCCGGCGCTCTATGCAGAAGGAGAGCCCCCGCAAGGTCCTCGTCAAGATCGACCGCAACACCTTCGTGATGGCGACCGGCGCGAGCGAGACGGAGCTCCTGGGGGATGTCCGCCACGACCCGTACGGCGGTCACCCGCAGCTCGGGACGCTTCCCTACGAGCGGGTGATCCCGGGGGCGATCCACGAGGCGAACGAGGGGGTCCTGTTCATCGACGAGCTCCCCAGCCTGGGGCACCTCCAGCGCCACATCCTTACCGCCATGCAGGAGAAGCGATTCCCGATCACCGGGCGAAATCCGCAGTCCGGGGGCGCGGCGGTGCGGGTCGACAACGTCCCGTGCGACTTCATCCTCGTGGCCGCGTCGAACATCCAGGACCTCCCCAAGATCCTCTCTCCGCTGCGCTCTCGCATTGCGGGAGGCGGCTACGAGGTACTGCTCGACACGACGATGCCGGATACGCTGCGCAACCAGATGCGCCTCGCCCAGTTTTGCGCCCAGGAGATCTCGATCGATGGCCGGATCCGGCCCGCGACCCGGGAGGCCGTCTTCGAACTGATCTCCGAGGCGCGACGACGCGCCGAGGTCCTCGACGGAAAGAAGAACGCCCTCACACTTCGGCTGCGCGAACTGGGGGGCCTCATCCGGACCGCCGGCGACCTGGCCGCCATCGCCGGAAGCCAGTTCCTCGAGGCGTCCCACGTCAAGGATGCCCTCGTCCGGGCGCGCTCGGTCGAAGAGCAGATCCGCGCCGTCTACGGCTCGCTCCAAGGGGGGCTACGCCAGGACGTAACGGAATCCCAGCGCCAGAGCATGGGCTACTACTCCTGGAACGACCACCCCGACCCGGGCGGTTTCTCGGGCGGGTACGGTTGACGGGCCTCCCGCTCTTCCGCCGGGCGACATCAATAAGTGCGGGCCGGCTCGTGGCGACGCCCACGGGCGCGTAGTCTAGTGGTTATGACGTCACCCTGACACGGTGAAGACCGCCAGTTCGAATCTGGCCGCGCCCACGCTGCCCCGCAATACGAATACCTGATTTGTTTAAATACGAAAGCTGCCGAGCGGGGTCGCGCGTCGGGGTGTCCGGCTCCTCGACCTACCCACCGGAACCTCTGAGGACGGCCCACGCGTACGCCCTCTCCTGTGGGGCCAGTGCCCACGGGCTCCGGGGACCGAGCCCCAGCCGCCGGACCAGCTCCCTGCGACTCCTCTCCCGCACCTCGGAGGGTGCGTACGGGTCTTGGACCCATCCGAGCAGCGCGTCCGTAGCGTGCCTCGCGGGATTGAACCCCCGGTGCGAGGTCGCCGGGCGGGATTCCGGTACGATCGGGGCGGCAACGGGCGGAGGCGTAGCGACAGGGGGCGGGGTCGGGGCCATCGCCAGGACCGGCTCCTGTTCGGCCGGACGCGGCTCGAAAGGTGGGGGCAATCGTGCGAGATCGGGCGCGGGGTGCCGCGCTCCCGGTGGTCTCCGAGCTCGCCATGCCCCGGTCCGTCCGGCGCCAACCTCGCGTCGCCGCCGTCTCCGGCACCAACCGCACCGGGGGCTCTTGGAACGGCGCACCCGGCGGCCACAATCTGGGCAGGTTTTCTGCGTCACCAACTACGCCACCTCGAAGCCACCGAACTCCAAAGTGCGCTCCGGCGCCGGTAGGTATGCAGGGTAGAACGGTCGGAGAGTTCCGACGCGGTTCCGGGGGGTCTCAATCTGCGTCAAGTTCCGCTCCGATTCTGTCAGTTCCGGCGAGATGGGCGGAGCAGTGGGTGGGCCCCCGATCTGGCTGAGAAACGGCCCGTACGGACCCCCTCCCGCAGCCTCTTGCTGCGCTCGGCCTCCCGCTCCCGGAGCTTCGAGAACTCCTGGTAGCAGGGGGCACAGAGGTACGTCGGGTGGTCGCCCCTCCGACGTATCGCCGCGAGGAACGTCCCGCAGGACCAGCAATGGATGCGGCCGGTCCGGTCCGTGACAGAGTCCGGCTCGATCGCGAGGTAGCTCTTCGGTCCGACCATTACCCGACTCCCGCCTTCTACCCAAACCGCTCGACTACCCTCGCCGCGACCCCCCGGTGGGCCGGGGAGATCGCGTCTCGGTCGAGGCGCAACCGTAGCTCGGCGACGACGGCGTGCTGGTCGGCGGGGATCTCTGACACGTGGGCCCGGAGAATCAAGTCGACTTCGTTTAGCTCGGCGAGCTCGTCTTGCGGGACCTTCGGTTCGACCTCGTCATCGGTCAGCCGATCGTACAGCTCGCCGAACGCATCCGCGAGGGGGTCGCCCCCTCCGTCCAAGAGCCCTGCGTACTCGCGGACCGCGGCGACGAGCTCGGCGTAATCGGGGGTCCCGGGATTGGGCCGGTTGGCGGGGTCGTGGAGGAGGGCGAGAGCTTCATCGGGAGCGATCCCACGCCCCCCGACGGACCAGGGGGTTCCGCTCGAAGACCCAGAGCCGGAACTGGACAGAGTGCGCGCCGGAGGTTCGGCAAAAAGGGTACCCCGGAAGCGCCGGACCCGTTCCGCCGCGAGCGTCCTTTGGCGCCTCGAACGGCACCGTCCGCAGCGGGGGCTTTTCGACCGATGTAACGCAGTTCCGCAGTCCAAACAGGTCCGAACGGCCATAGGCTTTCTCGCGCTACTCCGGGTTAACTCCGCCGTTACGGGTTCGAACCGCCTGTTGGTTCGGTTAGGTAACGCACTTCGACCGCGTTCAAACTGCGTTTCACTTGGCGGCCCGGCTAAAGTTGGGGTGGAACTTTCTGGCCGACTCCCAGATAGTTCAGTCAAGCGATTTCCCCTTCGCCCGCATGTCGCGGATGAACCGCTCGGTCCGGGCCTTCCTTCGGGCTTCCTCGTGGAACTCCCGCTTCGAGTACAAGCGCTCCTCCTGGAGGTGCACCTCGCAGAGGGCGGATCGGCTCCGGTTGGGCATGAATCGGCGGCAGCGTACGCACCGCTTCCGGTGGAACGGGCCTAGCCCGAGGCCGCGGCCGTACTTCCGGTGGCGGTCGTGGTTGAGCGAGCCATAGCGGTCACAAAGACGGCACCCAGCAGTCGGCTCGATAGCGTACTCGGTCATTCGGCGTTCCCTCTACCGTTACGGCTACCCCGCGCCTCACCAAGACCGGGGTTCCCTTAGGTCCTGTGACCGTCCGAAGTCAACCGCAGCCGTGGGACGGCTCCCACTTAGTGACGACCCAAACACCCGGCCGGCCGCGCCAGCACTCAGTCGATGTAGTCGAGGTGCGCCTGGGCGAGCTTCCAGTCTGCCCACAAGGTCATCTCTCCTGCTGTGAGGGCGTCGGTCCCCAACACCGTCGGCACGCTGTACAGCATCCGAGCGACGCGCTTGTCTTTGAGCGGGCTGTATTGGACCGCTACCGTGCGGAGTTCAATCGCCTTCGCCTTGACGTCATCCGCCGCGAAGACCAACATCACATTCTCCAAGATCCGGAGCTCCATCGGGCCGCCGTAGCCGACTGACTTCTGCGGCGACCGCGGGAGCGTCTCGCCATCTATCCCCATCATCTCGGCATCGCGGAGAGAGAGGATCGTTACCGAGGAGCCGGTGTCAATCATGAACTTGACGGTGGCTCCCCCGGTCAACTTGGGGCTGTAGACCTGGCCAACCAGCTCAAGATGGCTCTTATTGACGGTGAGCGTTATTCTTGGCACGACCGTCCTACAGGACCCAGATGTAGTCCTCCGTCAGCAGGACCTCTGTGACGCACTTCTCCGGGTCGATTCCCTTCGCCCGGATGGCCGCCTTCATGTCCTCGACGGCTTCCGCCACACCGACGACCTTCCGGTCGTAGACCGCGACGAACATGTTCGCGAACTCGGCTCGGAGTGCGTCCCGATGTGCGTTTAGCCAGATGTTGTCCTCAGTCGAGCGGCGAATGTCCGCGACGGCTTGCTCGCGGGAGAAGTTAGGGGTCGCCACCCCTGCTTCCGACATGTTACTTGATGGACTTTGAGGGCAAGGCCGGTGGGGCTATGACGTAGCGCATCGCCGAGCGACCCGACCCCCGTACTGGGTAACCCAATTAAGCCCTCCGGGTGCGCTTAAAGGAGTCGGTTAGGCGGTATTCTCAGGCACTCGGCGAGAAGGCAGTCGGGTCCTGCCCGAAGCCCTGCTCTGCTCCGTGGGGGGGCGGTTTCTTCCGCACACTGCCCACGGCAACGTGGCTATTAGGTGGGTCCGGTACGGCGACAGCGCGGAGGGATTCAGACTGGCGGGGAGCCTTAGGGGGGCGAAAGTGTGGACCGACTTCAGCCGGTGGCTCGAGACCCGGTTCGCCTCTGGCCATTTCCCCCTTCCGGTGGACCCTCTTCCGCTGCTCTCCCAAGCAGCGACCGCGTACGATGTTGGGGCCCTCGAGGCCTCTACCCTCGCGTGTCG
>JAKIWY010000270.1 GCA_022749835.1 Thermoplasmata archaeon
CCCCGTCCCCCGGGACCGGTTTGGGTAGGTCCATCTCCTCGGGAGCCCCACGGAACGCTTTGACCGCCACTGCGCGCATCGTGGTCCGGAGATGCCCGGAGGCTTGAAGCCACCCCCGGACCCCCCGGAGATAGGCGACCGCAGGGGGAGGGGACCCAAGGAGCTGCGAATGGCAGGTGGGGGTGCACTAGCGCCCGCGAGCCGGCGCGGCGGCCGGCCGGCGGGTTACGCCTGGAGGGAAATCTTTCCGGAGCGGCCCATCGAGACCTGGAGCTTGCCCCGGAAGTCCTTGACCCATCCGTCCGTGATCCGTACCTTTTGGCCGACCGAGAACCGCTTGGTCTCCTCGCCCCAGAGGGTGAGGGTGATCGATCCGGTGTCGTCCTGGAGCGTCGCGTCCGCCACTTGGGAGGGCCCCCGCGACGTGGTGACGTCGCGAACGGGCGAGATGGCGGTGATCGTCGCGTCGATAGTGGCGTTCATGTTGGCGCGTAGCGTCGCAATGCCGACCATGGGACCGGGCGCAGTCGTCGGGGGGTTTAGGCCTTGCTCTTGCCCCCGGAGGGCTTCCGAAGGGCTCGGAGGATGCTCTGAGGGCGTTCCGGAGCTCACGAGCGGAGCAGCGAGACGTAGTGCTCGCGGAACTTTGAGACCTTCGGGGAGATCACCGCACGACAGTATCCCTGCGTCGGGTTGCGCCGGTAGTAGTTGCGGTGATACTCCTCGGCCGGATAGAACACCTGGAACGGCGAGAGCTCCGTCACGACCTTCCCCGGCCAGATCCCTTCACTCCGTACCTCCTCGATGACCTGGCGGGCCGTCGTGAGCTGGGCGTCGCCGTGGTAGAGGATGACGGACCGGTACTGGGTTCCGACGTCCGCCCCCTGTCGGTCCTTGGTGGTCGGGTCGTGGACGGTGAAGAAGATCGCCAGGAGGTCGTGGTAGCTCAGCAGCTTCGGGTCGAACTTCACCTGGACGACCTCCGCGTGCCCCGTCCTCCCTCCGCAAACCTGCTCGTACGACGGGTTCGGCACCGTGCCTCCGGCGTAGCCCGGGAGCACCTCCTCGACCCCAGTCAGCTGCTGAAGCACAGCCTCCGTACACCAGAAGCATCCGCCCCCGAGCGTGGCGATCTCAACGGCCGGTGGGGAGGTCGTCGGCGTCATCGGGATCCGGTCTCCTCGATAGGCGCCCGGCGCTCGGCCATCTCCCTTGGGCTCGAGGTTGCGCACGACACCGCCGGCTTACCGGTGTACTCTAGTTGAAGACTGCGCCAACTCCCATCGGAGGGTTCCGCCCCGAGCTCAAGGGGCCCCACGGCGGAGCCGAAGGCGATGACGACGCGGCCCGGGGATCGTAGGGTGTGGGTGGGCTTCGGGCCGCCCTCCGTGGGTTACTAATGCCTCCCGACATTACCCGAATCCTGAGCGGTCGTCATGACGCGAATAGCGAGATGGCGGTCGGGGCGGGGCTTGGCTCGTCGCTCGGCGCTGACCTGGCTGGGCGTGGCGATCGCGGTATTCTTCGTTGCCAGTCCCTCGGCAGCGGTGCTCTACCGGCCCCGAGAATCTTCACCCGCTCACCTCATGGTGCAGTGGCCCCCGGGGGAACGACCCCTTCATCCTTCACCGACCCCAGTGAGCCCGGCGGCCGCCCCTCGGGCGCAGTCCCCTCTTTCGGCGAGCGGGTTCTCCTGGCGACTCCTGGCGCCCCCCGGCGGCGGGCCCGCGGGCCGGGATAGGGCACCGAGCACGTGGGATTCTCAGGACGGGTACCTTCTCGTGTTCGGAGGCTACAACGCTTCCCAGACGAACCAGTTCTTCGGCGACACCTGGGCGTACAATTCGAGCGGTTGGATTCAGCTCCATCCGAGCAGCGCCCCGTCGGCCCGCTCGTCCTACGCGATGGCGTTCGACGTGGCGGACAACGTCGTGATCCTGTTCGGCGGATTCGATGGCGGCTACTACGGCGACACGTGGGCCTTCGCCTACGGGAAGTGGAGCCAGCTGACCCCGAACGTCGCCCCCTCTGCGCGGGACAATCCGATGATGACGTGGGACGCGGAGGACGGCTACCTGTTGCTCTTCGGCGGAGAGAACTCGACCGGGCAGCTAAGCGACAGCTGGAGATTCGTCGGTGGCCAATGGTCCGAGTTGCACCCGCTCACGGCACCACCGGGCCGGATCGCCGGCGCCATGAGCTACAGCGCCCCC
>JAKIWY010000271.1 GCA_022749835.1 Thermoplasmata archaeon
CGGGGCACACCGGTTCCCCCACCGGAAGTGCGTTCGGAGGGTGGCCGGCAACCGCACCGCTTCTCCTCGCCGGGGCACTGCTCGTCTCCGCAACCGGTGTCGCGGCCGTCTGGATCTGGTTACGGCGCCGACGTGGCCCCCCGGATTCGCCGACGTAGCCGAAGCGGACGCCTCCCTCTCGGGAGAGGAGGCTCGAACGATTGGCCGCGCTCAACGCCCACGAGAGGAGCGCAATGGTCTCGCCGTGCTCGAACCGGCCCCGCCCCGTCGGTCGCTCCGGGCGAAACGTGGGGTCGGAGCGCATCGAGGGCGGGCGAGGTGGATTGACAGCGCCGGGCGTCGATGGGCCCCTCGAACCGTCCACCCGCCGAAAACGCTTATAATGCGCTTCAGGCTCGACACCTTCAGATGCGCCGATACCCCAGCCGAGGCTAAGTGCGCCCCCGCGGGCCTCGCTAGACTTTTTCGTCGGACGGAGAGATGGACCTCCTCGAAGCGATACGCTCCAACCGGCCCTGCCGCCAGTTCCAGCTCAAGCCCGTCCCCTCCGAAAAGATCAAGGCGATACTCGCCGCGGCCCGTCTGGCGCCGTCCAAGGGGAATCTCCAGCCGTGGCGGTTCGTCGTGGTCCAGGACGACGAGCGTCGCCGCCTGCTCGCCCAGGCGTGCGTCAAAGGAAAGCCGGTCGCGGAGGCCCCGATCGTCATCGTCGCCTTCTCGGTGGAGGAGGACATCCCGGTGACCATCGGCGGGTACATCTCCGCCTACCCCTTGGACGTCGCCGTCGCCATCGACCACCTCCAGCTTGCCGCCGCCTCGGAAGGGCTCGGCACCGACTGGTTGATCGACTTCCACGAGGAGAAGGTCCGGCAAGTGCTCGGCGTGCCGGAGGGGATCCATCCGATCGCGGTGATCCCGGTCGGTTACCCCATGGAGACCAACGGCGCGCCGCGTCCTCCCGGGACCGCCGAAGGGCGCAAGAGCCCGGACGAGATCATCGGCTACAACGCCTATCCGTGGTAGTCCGCTTGGACGTCACGCTCGTCACGAGCAATCCGGGCAAGCACCGAGAGATCGAAGCGATCCTCGCTCCTTACGGCGTTCGCGTCCGGGCGCTCTCCCGGACGCTCGTCGAACCTCAGGCCGAACGACTCGAAACGGTGGTCGACGCCAAGCTCGACCAACTGAGCTCGTTGCGAGGATTCGTCATCGTGGAGGACTCGGGGCTGTTCATCGACGCCCTAGGGGGGTTTCCCGGGGTCTATTCGGCCTACGTATTGCAGACGCTCGGACTTCCCGACCTGCTCCGCCTGCTCGAAGGCAAACCCCGCGCGGCGACGTTCCGGACCGTCGCCGGGCTGCGGCGTGGAAAGCGCCATTGGCTGTTCCCTGGGGAGGTGCGCGGAACGATCGCGCAGCGTCCCCGGGGTCGTGGGGGGTTCGGTTACGACCCGGTCTTCGTTCCGAGCGGGGCCCGGTCGACGTACGCCCAGGCGAGCGTGGCCCAGAAGAATGAAAGCTCACACCGGGCGATCTCTTTCCGGGCCCTGGGAATGTTTCTCTCGCGCCAATCCCCCCGTCTCTGACCCACGCTACCCTAGCACACGCCTCGAGGTGAGGCTCGCTCGGGGGGGTCGTTCCAGCGGTCCTGCGAAGTCTTGCCGGGGATTTTGGACTGGGAAGATTCGAAACCGGAACCTTCTTGAACCCCCCCCGACCAAAAATCGTTTCGATGTTTGGCCGCTTTACGCATGGCCCAGGCTATCGCCCGAACGCGACTTCCGGCGGAAACGGGGCCTTGGTCGCCTCGATCCCGGTCGCCATCGCCGTCGCCATGCTGATGGTCCTACCTACCGGAGTCTTCCCCCACTCGAGCGGGGCCGTTCCGTCCGGGAGCGCTCCCATTAACTCGCATGCCCAAGCGATGCTCAACGCCGCCCAGAAGTCGATCCAGCACGGAGGCGGTCCGGCCCTCGGGGGCTCGGGCACCTGCCAGCCGTTCGGCGGGGCCTATACCTGTTCGTCGTCCGTGGCGGCCCCCCACGCGCTCGGCGGCGTCAAGCCGGTGTGGAGCAATCTCACCAAGGGGCTTTCCAACAATCCTCCCGCCCGCTACATGGGCACGATGGCCTACGATGTCGCCGACCACTGCGTCGTGCTGTTCGGCGGGTACAACCAGACTACGGGACCACTTTCGGAC
>JAKIWY010000272.1 GCA_022749835.1 Thermoplasmata archaeon
TCTTCTCCGCGGCGGAAAGGGCGCTCGCGATCTCCGAGCGCACCGACTCCCAGAGCTGCTGGTCCTGCACCTCGGTGAGGAGTCCCTCGCCCAAGAGTTCGTGCTTTAAGCGGGCCATCGGGTCCTTCGCCTTCCATTGCGCGAGCTCCTCCTCGCTCCGGTAGCGCTTCGGATCGTCGGACGTCGAGTGCGGCCCGAGCCGGTAGACCTGCGCCTCGATGAGCGTCGGACCACCACCGGAGAGCGCCCGCTCTCGCGCATCGGCGACCGCCTCGTAAACGGCGTGAACGTCGAGGCCGTCGACGACGACCCCCGGCATCCCGTAGGCGTCCGCCTTCTGGGCGAGCGTTTGGCTGTGCGTCTGCCGTTCGCGAGGCAGCGAGATCGCCCACTGGTTGTTCTGACAGAAGAAGATCGTCGGGGCCCGGAAGACCCCGGCGAAGTTCAGGCCGGCGTGGAAATCGTTCGAGCTCGTCGTCCCGTCGCCGAAGAAGGTCGCGGTCACGATCCGGTCCCCCTTGCGTTGCGCCGCCATCGCCGCACCGACCGCCTGGGAGATCTGCGTCCCGACCGGGCTCGACGCGACGACGAAGTTGCGGTCACGAAAGCCGTAGTGGTTCGGCATCTGGCGGCCCTTCATGACGTCGCCGGAGTTGCCGATGAACTGGTCGAGCAGGGCCTCCACGGTCACACCGCGGACGAGGGCAAGCCCGAGCTCTCGGTACGCTGGGAAAATCCAATCCGCCGGGTCGAGCGCCCATGCGCAGGCGACCTGGGCCGCCTCCTGCCCCTGCAGGGGGACGTAGAATCCGATCCTCCCCTGGCGCTGCAGAGTGAGGCAGCGTTCGTCCATCGCCCGCGAGAGCGCCATGAAGCGGTAGAGCTTCGGGAGGTCGTCCCGGGCGATCCCACGTTTCCGGCCGGCGGGACTGGCGTTCCCTTTCTCGCCGGAGACGGCCGCGGTCATCGATGCTGGGCGCGCCGAAATGGCCTATCAATATAACTTAGAGTAAAACCCCGCAGAAGACATCGCGCCCCCGGCCTCGTCCTCCTCGCCGGGCTGCTTCCCGTATGCCCTTCGAACCAAAAACCTCCGCCCCAGCGCACCGCGGCCGGCTCCCCATCCGACCGTCTAAATCTCGCTCCGACGTTCGTTGGGTTGGGATAGGCCCGATGCGAACGAAGCCTCCCGCCGCCCGACGCCTTGTCCGGACGCTTTTCCTTGCCGCGACGCTAGGAGTACTCATCGCGCCGGGGGTCGGTGGATCGCGGCAGACCATACACGGGCCGTCCGATGGAGCGGGCCTCCACCCGTTGATCCGAAGCGACCGAGTGGCAGGCCATTCGACTGCGAAAGAAACTGCCCCGCACCTTGCCTCGGTTCCCTCGGGCACCTCCTTGGCCGGGCCGTTCGCCTCTCGTTACTTCTCCGTCTCCACCTCCCTGCCCGACGGCGCGTCGAACGACGTGTCGGGATTGGCGCTCAATCCGACCGGCAGCGTCCTCTACGTTGCGAACTCCGCGTCGGACATGATCACGGCCGTCGACGTCCGGACCGGTCAAGTCGCGCAGGCCGTCGTCCTGGAAGATCGATCCCTCGGCTACTCCCTGGGCCAACTGGTCCTGGATGCTGCCTCGTCGACTCTTTTCGTCGCGGTCGTATCCCCCGCGGGGGTTCCCGGTTTCGTCCTGGCGATCAACGCCTCCTCGTTCTCGGTGGAGGAGGTCATCCGGACTCTGGTCTATCCCGGGGGGCTGTTCGAGCCGTACTACCTCGCCGCCGACCCGTCGTCTCGTCAGGTGTTTGCGGAGAACCTGACCGGCGGAGGGGTCGTCGCGATCAACGAATCCGGCCTTTACGCCTCGTTCTACCTCGGCTGCCCAGCGACCCCCTGCATATCGAGCGGCCTTTCTGCCGTCGGACCGCTCGGGCTTCTCGTCGTCCCGACGGGGACTCGCGAAGTCGCCGTCGAGAACAGCTCGAACGATCGCCTGCTCTACCTCCTTACCGGGCCCGCCGGCTCGGTCACGCGCGGCGCGGTCTTCGACGGCGTGAGCGGACGGCTGATCGTCGGCAACGTCACTTCCGCTTCCGCCGGAGGCTTCCTCGAATTCAACCTTTCGAATCGGTCGTTCGCGGATCAACGGGCCGGCGCTCCGCCCTCGATGGTCGGATTTCTCCTCGATGCCGCCGACAA
>JAKIWY010000273.1 GCA_022749835.1 Thermoplasmata archaeon
ACCGACGCCTACGCCGCGGGCGAGATGAAGCACGGCCCGATCGCCCTGCTCGACGAGCAGACGCCGGTCGTCTGCGTCGCCACGTCCTCCGCCGTCCTGCCGAAGGTGGTCCAGAACATCCAGGAGGTCCGCGCGCGCGGGGCGAAGGTGATCGCGGTCACGAGCGAGGGCGACGACACGATCGGCCCGCATGCCGACGCGACGATCGCCGTGCCCGCGACCGAGGAGCTGCTCGCGCCCCTGCTCTCGGTGATCCCGCTCCAGCTGCTCGCCTACTGGATCGCCGTCTCGGAGGGTCGGAACCCGGACGTGATGGGGCTCGACGACCCCCGACAGCTGGCCGCCCGGCGCACCTTCGGGACGTAGCTTGCGCCAAACCACAAATAGAGAGGACCGGTCGGCGCGCCGATGGCGTGGACCCTGTTCCGGCTCCCGGGCGCCAAGAAGACCGAGCTCGAGGAGCTTCTCAAGGAAGACCAGCTCTCCCGGCAGAGCCAGAAGGTCCGGGACGCTGCGTCCGTCGGCGGCCCCTCCGGGGAGCTCTACGTACTGATCGAGGGCGGCGCGCCGGCGATCGCGCATGCCGAATCCCTCCTATCGCCCATCGCGACGAAGGTCGGCGGCGCCGACGGCCAGGCCCTCTACAAGAAGTTCAAGGACGAGGAGGAGAACGCCTCCTCCGGCATGGGCCTGTTCTTCACCGAGGAATAGAGGCCGGAGCGCTCACTCCGGCGCCGGTCCCTGCGACGGCTCTAGGTCCTCGCCACCGCCGAACACGCGCTGGGCCGACTGGTAGAGGTGCTCGAGCCCCTCGCCGTCCTTGGCGGAGGTGGGCAGAAGGGTCGAGAGCGGGGAGAGGGTGCCGAGCGCCCGGACGAGCTCCCCGGAGAGCTGCACCTCGGGGGTCGGTAGGTCCTGCGTGATGGAGTCGTAGAGCCGGTCCGGGTCCTCCCCCCAGCCCAGAAGTTCGGCCCGCTGCACGTCGGTGAGCACGTCCACCTTGGAGAGGAGGTTGAGCATCGGCAGGCGGAAGCGGAACTCGACGGTCGCCGAGAGGAGGAGGAGGGAGGCGAAGCCGCTCGCGTTGCGGGCGAGCGCGGGGTCGAACAGGAAGGCGATGAGCGATCGGCTCCCGCTCAGGGCATCGACGATCGCTTTCGACGCCTCCCGGAAGGCGAACAGCTCGACCTGGCCGGGGGTGTCGATGAGCACGTAATCCGTCTTGAGCTCGGCGACCGCCTCCTTCACGTCGAAGATCTTGAGGGCGATCATGTCGGCGGCGGCGACCTGGGCGCCGTTCGGGCCGAGCCCGTAGTCCGCCATCACATCCGCAAGCCGCACCCACTCCCGGATGTCGACGTCCGGCTCGTAGTCCAAGCGCTCGGCCCCGGGGTCCAGGTTCACGATGATAGAATCGTACCCGGCCGCCTTGAGCCAGCCGTGGAAGGCGCGGGTCATGTTCGATTTGCCGGCACCGGCGGTGCCGGTGAAGTAGAGGGTTCCCGGCTCCTCCATCCCTACGCCCCCGCCCGCACGGTCCGCTCGATCTCCGCTGCGAGCTCGCGCAGGACTCGGGCCTTGCTCGCGCCCTTCTTCTTGGTGACCTTGACGCGACCCGGGTACTGGTAGAACTGTCGGGGGTACTGCTTGGCGCTCTCGATCTCGGCGGTGTATCCGAGAGCCTTGGCCGCCGTGGCGACCTGCTCGACCGTGACGTCCTTTACCGCGATCCCGGCGGGGACTCGGCGCCCCAACGAGCGCGGTCCTCCCTTGGCGAGGTACGATGGATAGACGTAGAAGTGTTCGGGCATCCGACGCCCAAGCCCGGGCCTAGGCCGCCGGGGCGGACGACTCGAGGCGGACGCCGTTCAGCACGCCGTCCTGCCCGGGCCGGGAGAGTATCCGGACGCGTCCCAGGTCGGTCTCGACGATGGCGCCCTTGGTGATGACGTTGCGTTGGACGAAGTTGGGATTGGCGGGGTTCTCGCGGACGGTGATGAGCTTGGCCACCTTCATGGTGTGGTTCGCCGGGTCGTAGACGTTGACCTTGTTGGCGGTCAAGATCCTGAGCTTCTCGTTGCCGCCGCGGACCCGGTAGGTCTTGACCGTTCCCGCGCCGACCGTCGCCTGCTGGACCTCCCGACCGATCTCGAAGCGCAGCTTCTTTCGGTTGGGGCG
>JAKIWY010000274.1 GCA_022749835.1 Thermoplasmata archaeon
CGCCGTGCTCGAGAAGGCGGCGGAGGTCAACACGATCATCCTCGGGTTCCTCGCGAAGCACGCGGCCTGAGGACGGGCGCCTCCCCGCCGGGGGAGGCGCCTCCTGCGATCAGAGGTACCCGAGTGCCCTCGCCTTCGCGGTGAGGTCGGCGCGGAAGTCGGGGTGGGCGACGGCGATGAGCTCGCGCGTCCGTTCCCGCACCGTCTTGCCCCGGAGACGGGCGACGCCGTTCTCGGTGACGACGTGGTCCACGTGGGAGCGGTGCAGCGTCACGGCCGAGCCCTCCGGAAGCATCGGGACGATCGTGGAGACCTTCCCGCCCCGGGCCGTGCTCGCGCACGCGATGATGCTCTTGCCGAGACCGTCGAAACCGGCCACGGCGCCTTGCGCCGTGTCGGACTGGCCGCCGGTGCCCGAATACTGGTTGGGCCCGATGGACTCGCTGGCCACCTGCCCCGTGAGGTCGACGGAGATGCACGTGTTGATCGAGACCATCCGGGAGTTCTGGGCGATGACGGCGGGGTTGTTGACCCAGCTCCCGCGCTGGAATTCGACGGCCAGGTTGTCGTCAAGCCAGTCGTAGAACTTCCTCGAGCCCATGGCGAACGTCGTCACGAACTTCCCCGGCTTGAGGACCTTCCTCGCATTCGTGATGACTCCCTCTTCGTAGAGCTCCATCATCGAGTCGACGAGCATCTCGGTGTGCACGCCGAGATCCTTCTTTCCCTTGAGGGCGAGGGCGGCGGCGTTGGGGATCCCCCCGATGCCGAGCTGGATCGTCGACCCGTCCTCCACCAGGTCGGCGATGTGGGCGCCGATGGCCTGGTCGGTCGCGTTCGGGAGCGGCGCCGGGAGGGAGGGGACCTCCTGGTCGTGCTCGACGAAGAAGTCGACCTTGGAGACGTGGACCTGGGTATCGCCGAAGGTCCGGGGAAGGCGGGGGTTCACCTCGAGGACGACGAGGCGGGCGTGGTCGATGATGTCCTTCTCGTAGGTGATGCCGAGGGAGAGCGAGACAAAACCGTGCCGGTCGGGCGGCGTACAGGTGCCGAAGAAGATGTCGGGCCGGTGGGCGTGGATTCGGTCGCTCGCGGCCCGGTGGAGCATGTTGGGGACGTACGTGACCGTCCCCGTGCCGGCCTTCAGGGCGGCGCGGGAGCCTGGGGCGTGAAACCAGCTCGCGAGCTCGAAGTGACCCTTCATCTCCGGCTTCATGTAGAAGTCGTACTCCTTCAGGGTGAGGACGGAAAAGACCCGGACGTTCTGGACCCTGTCTGCCACGATGTGGAAGCGCGACATACACCCCTGCGGCTCCGAGGCGCACTGCGCGACGATCACGTCGTTGTCGGTGCCGATGTGGGAGACGGCCTCGTCCACGGCGACCAGCTTGCTCCGGTAGATGTCCTGGTGGTTCATGTTTACTCCTTATAGAAAGTCCGTCAGTCCGCGGGCGAGGTAGCCGCCGATCGTCTCGACGAGGGCCCGCGCGTTCACGGGCGATTCGTCGAAGGCGGTCTCCAGGCCGAAGTAATGGGCGAGGCCCATGAGGTATTCGATGGCGGTTCCCTCGTCGATCCCGGGAGCGGCGCTCGTGACCCTGAGCCCGGTCGGCCGCTTTCGGTAGCCCGCGGCGAAGGCGCCGTAGTATTCGCGCACCGCGGAGGGGAGGACGAACTCGGCCTCGCGGACGATGTTGTAGCAGTGCTTGTCGATCGAGAGATAGACGAGCCAGAGCCAGAGGCCCCGGAGCTCGAACTCCAGGGCGTTGAACTGCCCCGCCCCGGCGGTCGCGAGGTTCATCGAGATGAAGGCCCGCGCGTCGTGGCCGACCTTTGCAATCAACTCGGCGTAGAAAGCCTCCTTGGACTCGAAGTAGGTATAGAAGGCCCCGACTGAGAGCCGGGCGCCGCCGGTCACCTCGTGGATGTTGGTTTCGAAGAAGCCCTTCTCTCCGAAGAGCCTGCGCCCGGACCTGAGAAGGCGCTCCCGCGCTCCCTCCTCGAGCGCGACGGGGAGGGGAGTGGCCGTCCCGCCGAAGACCCTGTCCGGATCGAAGGATTGGCCGTGGAACAGGCCGTCGGTGAGGATGTCGCAGGCCGCCTCGAGGTGGACGGGAACGGCGTTGAAGGCCCGGTTGATCGCGCAAAACCTGAGGCCGCCGAGGGCGAAGAGGTAC
>JAKIWY010000275.1 GCA_022749835.1 Thermoplasmata archaeon
GCCCGTCGACCTCGTCCGGGTCGGTGAAGCGGCGCGGCATCTGGACGCCCGCCGATTCGAGCCAGACCCGCTCCTTTTCCCGGTCCGCCTCCCAGGCGATGACCGCCCGGTTGCCGAAGACGGGGACCTTGAGGCGCTGGAACGGTTTGGCCCCGACGTACTCGACGAACGAGCCGTGGGGGATGATCACCGCGGGCAAGCCGGCGAGCTCTTTGGAATGGCGGGAGATCTCCGAGGCTTTGGGGACGCTCAGGAAGCGGTCGGGGCGGGCGAGGGGAAAGGCGTCGTAGAACTTCGGCGGGGGACCGACCGAGATGCCGAGGGTCGGGAACCCCTCGGCCCGGCCGCCGTGGAAGATCTGCAGCGAGGAGTGGGAGCAGAGGGTGGCGATCGTCGGGGTCGTTTCGGCGAGGGGTGCGACGACCTCCTCGGAAGAGAGGGCTATCCCCATACGGGGGCGTACCGGGTCGGGGTCATAGCCCTTTGGTGCGGGGGGCGTCCGCGGCCTCCGAGCACTCGAGCTCCCAGTACCATCGGACCTTGCGACCCCCCGAGCCCGAGAGCTTGCGCCGCGCCTCCGCAGGAAGGTTCGGGTCCTTCAGGAGCCGTCGGACGCTCTCGGTGGTCACCTCGCGCGCCCGCTCGTTGAGCCCGTGCGCCTCGAGCACCGGCCGCACCGCGTCCAGGGCGTACCCCCACGACTCCTCGATGCGGCGGACGGCGACCTCCCGGCTGCCGGGGAGCCGGTGGACCCCTAGGCGCTCGGCCTCCTGGTGGAGCTCCTCCGCCGTCTTTCGCAGCTCGACGCCCACGCGATGCTCCTCCTCCCGGAGCTTTCCGAACCGGTCGACCAGCGCCGACAACCTTGCCTGCTCGAGCTCGGGGATGCTCTTGAACTCGGGGCATAACGGTCGGAACTCGCACCGGCCGCAGTGGCGGCCCGGGGTCGGTTCGTAGCGCTCGGAGTGGAGGCCGTCGGCGACCTGCTCGACCCGTCCGAACAGCTCCCCCAGGGCGGCCGGAGCCCTCGGCTCCGAGCGCAGCGGCTTGAGGCTGCGCAGGTGGTAGAGGGTCAGGCGCTCGACCGGTTCCGAGTAGTTCTGCTGGACGAGGACCTGGTAGAGGCCGAGCTGGTCGGAGCCCTCGGCGTCGTCCTTCGTGAGCTCGCGGGACGTCTTGTAGTCGAGCACGTCGAGACCCCCGCTCGGCGTCCGGTCGATCCGGTCGATGTACCCGTGGATCGTGATCCCCCCCCAATCCGCCTCGAGGTGCTCCTCGACCGCGACGGGGAGGGGAGGCTCCCGGTCGATTTTCCGGTGGTAGCCTAGGAGGATCTCCTCCCCAAGCTTCCGGTAGCGCGCCTCCTCCTCGGGCGAATTGTATCCCTCGGAGACCCACAGCCGCGCGTAGGCGCTCAAGAGCTCCTCCTTCCCCATGAGCGCACGCGCCGCCGGAGCCGCCCCCGGCCCCTTCCAGTCGTCGAGCGTCCGCTGGCTCTCCCCGCTGGCCGTCCGGCGGGCGGTCGGGACGACGAGGGGTCGGACGAGTTCTTCCAGGACGGAGTGGACGGTGCGCCCGAAGGAGAAGTACCCGCGGGGCGCCTCGCTCAGGTGGTCAACGTAGAGGAACTTCCAGCGCTGCGGGCACTCGAGGTACGTTCGCACCGACGAGTAGCTGAGCGGAGCCCGCGTGGCCATGCGGGCCAAGGCGAGACGGGGTTAATCCCGTTTTCCGCCGAGATGCGTAAGCCCCTAGTGACCGGCCGCGCTCGCCGACTCGCCGAGCGCCTCCCCGGGCCGCGGGAGTCCCGGCATCGCCGGGAGCGTTCCGCGGGCCTGCGGGTTGGTCAGGTTCTTCGGGAGGCCCAGGAGGTTCAGGAGCTCCTTGTAGTGGTTTCGGATCGTCACCGGGGTCACGTTCGCCACCGCGGCGATCCGGTCCTGGCTGCGCGGCTCGCCCATCAGGTTGGAGGCGATGTAGATGATCGTCGCCAGGATCCCGTTCGGCAGCACGCCGCTCGTCGAGTAGACCTGCTCGACCTGCTCCAACAAGGAGAGTACCTTGTGGCGGACCTCCTTGGAGAGGTTCAGGTCCTGCGTGAAGCGCACCAGGTAGTCGCGCGGCTCCACCGGCTTGAGCCCGAGCTTGAGCTCACGGGCGAGCAGCGTGTAGGCGC
>JAKIWY010000276.1 GCA_022749835.1 Thermoplasmata archaeon
CTCGAGCTCCCGTACGTCGCACTGCGCCGGCCCGAGTGGGACAAGTTCCCAGGCGCCTACTACTCGATCGCCCTCGACATCCCGGTCGGCGAGGCCCGGACGCTGCAGATCGGCAGCATCCATCACTACCGGGAGAACTTCTCGAAGCCGTACGGGATCGCCTTTGAGGCCCCGGACGGCTCCCAGAAGCTCGTCCATCAGACGACCTTCGGACTGTCGGAGCGGCTTCTCGGCGCCGTCGTTGCGGTCCACGGAGACCAGAAGGGGGTCGCCTTCCCGAGCTCGATCGCCCCCTACCAGGTCGTAGTTGTCCCCATCGCCCCGGCGAGCGCCGGGGATATCCCCCGTACGGCCGCCCAGGCGCTGACCGAGCGGCTCAAGGCGGCCGGCCTGAGGGTGCATCTCGACGCCTCGGAGGACCGGCCCGGGGCGAAGTACTACCGCTGGGAATCGGTCGGCGTGCCGCTGAGGCTCGAGGTCGGACCCCGCGAGGCGAAAGAGGGGAGCGCCACCGCCGTCGACCGGAAGGGGACGAAAGGTGTCGTCGGCCCGGAGAAGATCGAGGAGGCCGTGCGAGAGCGGCTCGCCGCCTTCGACCGCGCCCTCGGTGCGAGCGCGCAGGCCGCGTTCAAGGAGGCGTTCTCCACCGCGAAGGACCTCGGCGAGCTCGCCGGGTCGACGAAGGCCCGCGTGCTCGGCTGGTGCGGGAAGGAAGAGTGCGGTCACGAGATCGAGAAGGCGATCGACGGTTCTCTGCTCGGAACCCCGCAAGGAGCGACGTCGGTCGTTCCCGAGGGAGCGCCGAAATGCATCGCGTGCGGGGCGCACGAAAACGCGGTGTGGGCGATCGCGGCCCGCCCGCTATAGCGAGTTGGGCGAGGCGCAGGCCCCGCGGTTATCCCGGCAGGGTCTCGTGGACGGGCGGGTTCGGCATCATGAGCCACATCCCGGCGAGGCCGAACATCGCGAGAACGACGACGACGGCATAAATGCCGTTGTCGACCCACACGCCGAAGGAGAACCCCCACCAGAGGTAGAAGACGAGGGCGAGCACGAGGAGCCCGGCGAACGCGTAGAAGGTGAGCTGGCGGTGGAGCGGTAGCTCCGAGACGGAGCGGGCACCCTCCCCTCCGGGCTCGGCTTCGTCCGCCATCGTGACGGTCGAGCCGGTGTCTCAAAGATAACTTTTGCCCCGCGAGGCGGGTCCGGGTCGCCCGGCGGGCCGCCGCGAGTCTTTAAGCCCCCGGCCACGGTATTTCCGTCAGATGGAGTCCGTCGACGCGGATCGTGTCGAGGGGCTCGACGCGGGGCAGCTTCCGAAGGGGATCACCCCGGAGCAGCTAAGGATCCTCGCCTACGGGAGCGCCGTCGGGCGCGAGTTCGACTTCAAGCTCCTGGTCGCGGCCCTGGGCGGCAACGAGGAGAACCTCTCGGAAGAGGTCGAGAAGCTCACCCAGCTCGGCGTCCTGAGGGAGCGGCCGGGCGGCGACCGTTTCAGCTTCGTGCACGACGAGGCCCGGGCGAAGGTCTACCAGTCGCTGACGGCGAGTCGGCTACGCGTCCTTCACCGGAAGATCGCAGAGGCGATGGAAAGGCTGTACCCGTCGCCTCCGGTCGACGTCATCCCCGAGATGGGCCGACACTACTTCCTCGGCAAGGTTCCCGAGAAGTCCTACCATCTTAACCGTCGGGCCGCGCTCCTCTCCCGGGAGGGGAGCCAGCCCGAGGTCGCCGCGCACCACCTCGAGAGGGCGCGGATCGACCTGAGGGCCCTACCGGGCGACCACAGCCTCGAAGAGGCAGGTCTCGCAGAGGAGCTCGGAGCGCTCTACTTCGCCACGGGCGACCTCCACGCTGCGGACCGGCTCTACCACGAGGGACTCGAATGGGTCGGCGAGAAGGACATCAAGCTCAGGGCGAGGCTCCTCCTGGCGAGGGCCGAGGTCGCTAGGGAGCGGCTCGAGCTCGAGACGGCGGTCCGCCTCGCCCGCCAGGCGCACGAGCTCTTCTCCCGCGTCGGCGATCTGGGCGGCGTCGCGGCGATCCACCGAATCCTAGGCCGGGTGGCGCTGAAGAAAGGCGCCAACCGGGAGCCGCTGGAAGAAGGGATGCGGGACCTCGACCTCCTCCAGAAGGGGAACGACCTGAGGGTCCTGGGCGATCTGTGCAACGAC
>JAKIWY010000277.1 GCA_022749835.1 Thermoplasmata archaeon
AGCGCGTTCAACTCGCTCAAGCCGAGCGGCGCACCGCCGTCGACGTTCGGCCCCAGCTTTGTCGCCTACTACACGCAGGTCCAGGTGGCTCTCGCCGACTCCGTGCGCGACGTTTGGCTCGTGATGGTCCCTATAGCAATCGCCGCCCTCCTCTGCGCGCTTCTGATCTCGGGAAAGCTGCCCACCAACGCCGAGGCCGCCGCGGACCTTCCGGCGGGCGAGGCCGTTCCGACGCCGTAACGGACGGCCAGCCTTCCCCGCAGAGCCGTGTCGTTCAGCGACACGCCCGCGACCCGCAAGCTCGCAGCCCTGGTGGCGCCCTGCTGGGAACCCGAACGCTCCCACCGCCTCTCTCATGACCCCGGAGCGTTTCGCCGAGATCGATGAAGATCCCCGGGCCGACCGCGGAGGCGGCCAAGCGGTTCCAAGAGCTCGTCCCGAGCGATGGTCGCGTATCGGTGCGAAAGATGTTCGGCCAGCCGTCGGCGTTCGTGAACGGGAACCTCTTCATGGGCGTCTTCGGCCCGGACCTGTTCGTGCGCCTCTCGAAGGGTTCCGAATCGCCCGCGGAGCGGCCCGAGGGGGCCCGTGCGTTCGAGCCGATGCCGGGTCGGCCGATGCGAGGGTACTTCGTGCTGCCGGCGGAGACCCTGCGCACGGACCGGAAGGCCAAGGAGTGGGTCGCTCGGGCGCTCGAATTCGGCGGGAGGTTGCCCCCCAAGAAACCGGGTCGGTAGTCGCCCGGGTCCGGTCGGCCCGCCAGCGGGAGGGAGCGCGAACGGCCGATATGTAGCTGCTCACCTATCTGGCTGAACCGGGGGGTTGGCCCGATTGGGGGCCTCGGCCGATCGATCCGAGCCATCCGTGAGTTCGCGCCTCCCTGAGTCGACTCGCCCCCGCTGGTAGACCGTTCGGCCCACCCTCGGAGGTGGAGGTCCACTCTCCGCGCGCTTTACTTCCGACGTGCTCCGCCGTAGCTCCTCATCAAGGAGAGTCAATCCCCGGTCGAGGATGTTCCTCGCCGCATTCTCGTCCCGGTCCATCGTGAGTCCGCAAGGACACGAGTAGCTCCTGTCTCCCAGTTCCATCGGTGGGTTCGCCCACCGACGACAACGAGAGCAGACCTGGGTCGTTCCCGCTGACGCTACCCGGAGGCACCGACCCGACCGCAAGGCGGCCTTGTAGGCGGTGAGCTGTCGGAGAAGGCCCCACCCCGCCTCCGTCATCGACTTGGCGAACCGGCTTCCCTCCCGAAGCTCGGCGGCGTCAAGGTCTTCGAAGGCGACGAGGTCGAATCGTGTGGCCAGGTCCCGAGATATCTGGTGGGCGTGCCATCGTCGCTGCCGACGAAGCCGGGCATGGTAGCGTGCCACCTTCTCGCGCTGCCGGGCATGCCGACGTGAACCACGCTTCTTTCGAGCCAGCCGCCTCTGCTCGAACCTAAGCTTCCGCTCCGTGGCATGGAGCGGCTCGGGAGCCTCGATCTTCTCTCCGCTCGAGAGCGTGGCGAGCGTGCTGAGGCCGAGGTCGACGCCGACGGGATGTGTCGGAGCGGAGAGCGGGGGAGGAGGGGGGTCCGGGACGGCGAATACGATCGTGGCGAACCACGCCCCGGCGTCGAGCCGCACGGTGACCGACTTCGGGATTCCGCCGAACGGCGGCGGCCGGTGCAAACGGATCGGGAGTTCGCCGACGTTGGGGACCTTGAGGCGCCAGGTTCTGCCGGTACCGGGAACGATCGGATCGACCCCCGGAATGTAGGTGAATGACTGGGTCTCCCGTCGGAAGTGAGGAAAGCCGGGTCGCTCTCCGACGGCGAGACGTCGGAAGAAGGCACGGCAGGCGAGGTCGAGTCGCCGGAGGCCGTCGCGAGCTACGTCGAAGGAGAGGAGACCAAGGCCCTCGGAATCGAAGTCTCTCCACACCTTGAGCTGGGCTTGCTGATCGAGGTAGGTAACTCGGCGATGCTCCTTCTGCCACACTTGCCGACGCTGAGCCAGGGAGAAGTTCCAGAGAAAGGTCAGCTCGAACAGGTGGTGAGAGAGTAGGGCCAGCTGGGGACCGAGCGGATAGAGGCGGTATTCGTACGTGAGAAACACGGGCCGAGCCCCCGAATCGGGGGACCAGCCGTCCACG
>JAKIWY010000278.1 GCA_022749835.1 Thermoplasmata archaeon
ACGAGCTCGTCAAGGAGACCCGGCAGGGGATCCTGGTCAACCGGTTCCACTACGTGCGCGTCGTGCATCCGGGCCGGGCCGTCCTCACCGGGATGACGCGGGACGGCACCTACCGGATCGAGAAGGGAGAGGTCGTCGCCCCGGTGTGCAATCTCCGGTTCACCGAGAGCATCCTCTCGACGCTGAAATCGGTCGAGCTCGTCGGCAAGGAGGCCCGTCGGTTCTCCGACGAGCGCGGCTTTGTCTCGGTCACCTGCCCTGCGATCCTCGCCGGCTCGTTCACGTTCACCTCCAGCACCCTCTTCTAGGCCCGGTCGCCTTCGTCGGGGGCGATGCGGCGCGTCCTGCCGGTGGCCGTCCTCGCCTCGGGCGAGGGGACGACGCTCGAGGGGCTCGCCGAAGCGATCTCGGGGGCGCAGGTTCCGGCCCGGATCGCCCTCGTGATTTCCGACCGGCCGAACGCCCACGTCATCGAGCGAGCCCGGCGACTGGGCCTCCCGACGGGCATCATCCCGTTCCACGGCCGGCCGCCGGGGGAGGCCGCCTCGGCGCTCGACCGCGCGCTCGAAGAGAGCGGAAGCGAGCTCGTGGTCCTCGCCGGCTTTCTTTCCATCCTCCCCCGCGACTGGGTGCGCGCATGGTCCGGCCGGGTGATCAACGTCCACCCGTCGCTCCTCCCGAAGTACGGGGGGCGCGGAATGTACGGCGCCCACGTCCACGAGGCGGTGCTGGCGGCCGGAGAGCGCGAAAGCGGGGTCAGCGTGCACCTGGTCTTTGAAGAGGTCGACCGGGGCACGGTACTCCTGCAGGCGCGGTTCCCCGTCGTGCCGGGCGATACGCCCGAGACGCTGAGGGCCCGGGCGCACCCGGTCGAGCTCGAGCTTCTTGGGGAGGCGGTCGGAAACTTCGCCGAGGGGCGATGGCCCCTTCCCTACGTCTCGGGCGCCGAGCCGGCCCGCGGTCGCGCGCGCCGCGACGGCGCGGCCGGGGGTGGCGGGGGGACGGGGGCGTCGATCGACGGGTCGGCGTCGCGCAGCTCGGAGAGCGGCGTCGGCCGGTGAGGGGGCGGGCTCGTGAAGGAGTGGCGCGTCGTCTTCGGAGGGAACGGCTTGCCTTCCCGACCGCGCCGAACGACCTCCTCCTTGTGGATTTGCGGCCCGGGCTTCCAGCGCTCGAGCTTGATGGAAGCGTCCTCGTAGTCGACCAGCCAGACGGGAACCCTCGCCACGCCGAGCAGCAGGAGCGCCGCGAACCGATGATGGCCGTTCAGGATCACGTGGCTTCCCTCCGCGACCCAGATCGGCTCGCGGACCACGCCGTCCTTCTCGATCTCGCGGACCAGGGATTCGACCGCGGCCGCCTCGACCTCCTCGTGCTCCTTGAGCTCGCCCACGTCGAGCAGGGCGAACCTCCCCGAGCGGCTCACGACGCCTCCCGGGTCCGGGCGAGCGCGCGCTCGAAAGCCCGGCGGACGTAGACCCCGACCATGCGCCGCCGGTAATCCGGAGGTAGGAAAGTGTTGTGGACCGGCCGCACCGCCTTGGTCACCTCGGCCGCAAGGGCGTTCAAGCGGTCGACCGAGAGATTTTCGCCGCAGAGTGGCTCGGTGAGCTCGTCGAAGCGTCGGGGGTACGTCTCGAGGCCGCCGACGGAAAGCCTCAGCCGCTCGACCTTGCCCCCCTCGGAGCGGAGGGCCACCGCGACTCCGAGCTCGGGAAAGTCGAACGACGGCCGGACGCGCAGCTTGAGGTACGAGGAGCGGAGCTCCCGGGCACTCGAGGGGATCTCCACGCCGAGGAGGAGTTCGCCGGCTCCAAGGTGGTGGCGACGGATCCCGTCGCCCTTCGCATCGTAGAGCGCCGGCAGCTCGACCCTGCGCCGCCCGGTCGGACCCGCGAGGAGCACCTTGGCATCGAGCACCGAGAGCGCCGGGGCGAGGTCGCCGGAGAAGGTCGCGTAGCATCGCTCCTTCTGCGGGACCACATGGCAGCGGTCCCCGTCCGCCTTGAGGCAGTAGCCGAGGCTCTCGCGCCACGGCTCGCTCTGGTTGAAGAAGAAGCATCGGGTCTCGACGAGAAGGTTGCCGCCGAGCGTCGCGCTCGAGCGCACGA
>JAKIWY010000279.1 GCA_022749835.1 Thermoplasmata archaeon
ATTTACGATCAATCCGATATCAAGCTGAGCCTGGGAGCTGAACCAATCCATGAGTGAATTTGAAAGAATCTGCAGCCGCGCCCAATTGCCGAAAGAAGGCGAAGCCAAGGAATTTGCCCTGGCGAACGGTCGGCCGCTTCCGGCGGCCGGCGAGAGGGTGGGGCTGCGTTGGACCCGTGCGGTCCGACTCGCTTCGAGCCGGCATCCTCTCTTAGACCGCTCGCACGCGAAGGACCGGTGAGCCCGTCCGTTCGCTCCCCCGGTGGAGCGGGGCTCATCTCACGATGGTTCGAGCGAGGACGGCTGTTCGGTTGCCTGCTCGTCCCAAGGGGCCGGGGGGGAAGGGGAGTTCGGCGGCGCCGCTTCGACCGGGGGCTCCTCGGTCGACGGCTCGGCCGGCTCTGAAGACGCGGAAGAGGCCGGAGGCGGGGCGGGCGGATTCCCGCGCCGGCGCCGCATCGCCAGGAGGGCGACGGCGACCAGGGCGGCGAGCACAACGATCAGTGCCCCAAGCAGGAGGTGGGAGTTCGTCGAGGAACCGGTAAGCGTCGGGAAGATCCCGCCGCTCGGGGGAGCGGGCCTCGCCTTTACGGTCACCGTCGCGTTGGCGAAGGCGTTCGCGCTGACGGCGTCGGTGATCCGGACGGTCATGTTGTAGACGCCGGTCGCGCTCGGCGTGCAGTTGAACGAGGCGTTCCCGGCTCCGACGCAGCCGACGGGGAGCGAGCTGTACGAGTACTGGTAGCCGCCCGTGCCGCCGGTCGCGCTGATCCCGAGGAACAGCTTGTCCCCCAACGTCACGTTCATCGTGCTCACGTTGAAGCTGAGCACCACGGGGCGCACGTCGACGACGACCGCAAGGGTCTGCGCGCCCGACTTCTTGTAGAGGTCGGTGGCGGTCACCGTCACCGGGTAGTTCCCCGGGGCGCTCGGGGTGCAGATCAGCCACGAGGTCACGCTCGGGTGGCAACCCGGAGGGAGCCGGGCCCAATCGTAGGAGAACGGGCCGACTCCGCCCGAGACGGTCACGTTGAGCGTCGTCGGCACCCCGATGTCGGTGACGTTCGGGGTCGCGGTGAACGTGGCGACCTGGGGATCGGGGACGACGCTCAGGAGGATCGTAGTGTTGATCGTCGCGCCCGTCAGGTCGGTCACACTCGCGACGATCGTGGAGTTGCCGGGCGAGTTGAACAGGCAGCTGCCCGTCGGCTGACTAGAAAAGCCGCAGCCCGCCGGAAGCCCCCGGTAGCTGTAGACGAGCGGCGCCGTCCCTCCCGTGGCGTTGACCCAGAACGTCACGGAGGTACCCGCGTCCGTGGTTCGGACCGAGCTCGCCGATGAGAGGATCACGAGCGCCGGGTTGACCGTGATGTTGACGGTCGAGTTGCTCGACCAGCCGAAGGCGTCGGTGACCGAGCCGAGCACCGAGTAGAGCCGGGGGGGGCCGGTCGGTTGGCAAGTGAGCGCCGCCACGTCCTGGCTCGCGCATCCCAAGGGAAGGGCACTGTAGGCGTAGTCGTACGGCGCACTGCCGCCGGTCGCGTTGAGCTGGAAGATAGTCGTCTCCCCGATATCCAGGGTCCCCCGCGTGGCGTGGAAGGAGGCGACCTCGGGGAGTGGGTTGACGGTGAGGGTCAGGTTGGCGACGACCGGCCAGCCCGCGACGTCGGTGACTGTCACCTGGACCGTGAAGTTCACGGAGGCGTTGCCGCCGATCAACGGCTGGCAGGAGAGGTTGAAGACGTTCTTGGAGACGCAGCCCGATGGAAGCCCCTTGTATGCGTAGGCGTAGCCCGGGCTTCCCGAGGTCGCCGAGACGTTGAATTGGATCGGGGTACCCGAGGTAACGGAGGCGGCGGGTGCGACGCGGAACTGGGAGATGAGTGGGTCCAGTTGAACGGTGATCGAGACGTTGGCGGTCGCATTGTCCCGGTGGGTATCGTTTACCGTCGCGTTGACGAGGTAGCTTCCGGAGGACCCTGGGGTGCAGGATAGGGACGAGGCGTTGGCGCTGACGCAGCCCGACGGGAGATTCTGGTAGCTGTAGCCGAGCGGCTTGGCATCACCGGCCGCGAGAACCGAAAAGGTGGTCGACTGGCCCAGGTCCATTG
>JAKIWY010000028.1 GCA_022749835.1 Thermoplasmata archaeon
ATTCGATCGGTCCGACGTACTCATGGCGTTGGGCGATCTTGCCGGCGCGGGAGCGGACCTCGAGCGAGCGATCCGTCTCGCCGAAGGCAACGGCAACAAGAGGCCGTTGGCATGGTGTCTAGCTGGTCTCGCGGGCATCCGATGTGACCAGGGCGACTTCGCCCGGGCTTCGGAGCTCCTTGAGCGCTCCATAGCTATCGGCGGGTTGCTCAAAGACGCGGACCTCAGCATCGAGACGGCGTTGGTCGGGTCCCGGATCGCCCTCGGCCTTGGGGACCTCCCCCGAGCCTCGGGCTTTGTGAACGCTGCCGTATCCGAGGCCACACACCTCGGGGAGAAGGCGATGATCCTGTCGGGCCTTCGTCTCCGAGGGGTCGTCTTTCGGGAACAAGGACGATGGGCGGAGGCCATCGAGAGTCTCGAGAGGAGTCTTCAGCTTTCGGAGGAAATCGGCGCGATGCCGGCAACCGCCCGGGCCCATTTCGAGCTCGGACTGATTCCGTCAGAAGCCCTCGCCCGTGTCGACGTCCGAACCCACCTCGTTAACGCCTGTGCTATCTTCGAGAAGACGGGGATGATCCTAGAGCTCGCGAGGGCCCGCGCCGCGCTCGACGCCCTACCGCCCGGCTGAGTCCCGCCCAATGGACCGATAGGAGAAGCTCGACCCCTTCGGGGATCGCGCCCCCGACGAGACGCGCCCGATCCGGCGCTTCGTGAGTGACTCCTTCGGCGCCCCGGGGATCTCGAAGGATGGAGCTGCGGGCGGCAGGCTCTTCGTCGGAAGCGGCGCAGCGGGTGGCCATGAACGTTGAGTCGGGCTTACCGACGTGGAGTTCGGAAAGGGAGATTGGGTTAACATCCACATCATCGGAGCGCTCCCCGGCGGGAGCAATCTCCCTCCCTCCATGCTTCCGGAACTCCCCCCCGCTTCTTTTCGGCGTCCGCCGGTCGAAGGGACGGCGCGCGAAGCCGGATTCGGCGCGGCCCGTAGTCACCTAACGAAGCAAACGTCGGGGAGCCCTTCGAATTCGTGGGCACCGGTGAGCAGGGTGTACCCGTTCTCCCGGGCATACACGTAGCCGGAGGCATCGACGTAGGAGAACCTTCGACGCGTCGCCCCTAATTGACTCAGGCGGAATCGTGCTATTCTCGGGATCGTCTCGAGGGGAAGGTCATTGGCCTGCGGGCCCAAGGAGGCGAGGCACTCCTCCGCCAGCTTTTCGTCTCCTTGCTGGGTCAAAATGTAGTACACCTCGAGAAGGTGGGCACGAGAGGTCAACGCGGGCTCGGATCGAAAGCGCAGATACCTCGGATTTCCTCGGGCCATTTCGATAATGGCGTAGCTGTCCAGGAAGTACATTAGTCCCGTTGGGTGCGGGCCTTTCGAATCAACGCGTCGGTGGATTCCTCGGTGCGGAACCGTCCCCAAATCTTGGACCAGTCGACCTTGCTGGGGATGACGATCCGAACCTTTTGGCCCGGCCGCACCTTGATTTGGTCGATCACGCGATGCGGGATGATGATACCCATCGAATCGCCAACCCGGCGAACAGTGGCGTCGAACTCCGCCATGAGTATTTCAATGCAATTATAATACTTAGCCCTTCCGATGCGATGAACGATGGACCCGAGGTCCTGTCCCGAACCGAGCGGTCGTACGCCCGTTCCAGCACTCGGAGCGCACTGCCTACGGGCATCCACCGTCAGCCCGTGGGCACCGCCGCCCACGGCGATCCGGGCCTTGGGTGGGGCGCGATCTCAGCTATCGGGTCCGCGTCCACGAAGAATCGGTATGAGTTCCGGCCGGAGCACGATCGTCACATCTCCTCTCGCGTCCTCAACGCCGCAGGGGCCAGCCGTTCCCGGTTCACGAATGGATCCTCCGTCCACCGATTGGTCAGGAGTGCGGTGGAGAACTTGGTGATTGGCATCAACGCGGACGGCGCAAGCCTGGTGGTCGGCCGCCTCGCCGATGCGTACGTCCCCTACACCGTTGCCCGTCGGTGCCAATGGAACTTGACCGGCCCGACCTTCCTCGACCGACAGAAGTCCTTCACGGCCTGGAACGGGGGCTCACCGCCGTCGTCGACGACGTCACCGAGCGCATCTGGGCTCTCGTCGGCTGGTCGGCCCCGACCTACGTCGGGTTCAACGGGGCGACCCAGCTCAGAGCGCGGACGAGCCTGGCCCTGAACGCCGATCAGGAGTTTCCGAACCTCTCGGTTGACCACGAACCGCCGATCCGGAGCGCTCGTCCGAACGCTGTGGGGCGCGTCGAGCACTGTGACACGTGCCCCAACGACTTCCTGATCGGGCTCATGGAACAGAACGAGAATCTGGCGTGAATGCTGACTTCCTGCGGCGAAGGGAAGGGGTAGCCACCAGCGGCATCTCCTGAAGGCCGTCCCCGCGGTCGGTGCCCGGCCCGCCAAACCGGTACAAAGAAGCTAAGCTCCGACCGTCATCAAACCCCGGCGAGCCGGGCCCAACACGCGACCGCCCTCGGGCGGCTGGCCGCTGACTCCATCAGAAGGAATGCGCAACGACGCTGGCGGCCCTCCTTCTCTACTCGAGTTTCGCCTCCCTGATCGCCGGGACGCTTCTCGCCCCGATCCTCTCCACTCGCCGCGTCGCCATGCTGCGGGCTACCTTCGGACTGGCTATGGCCGGTTGCCTCCTGGCCGGATTGCAGGGGGTCGAAGTGCTCCTGGGAGCCGTAGTGCCAGCCCAAGCCGTCTCCATACCGGGGGCGGTAGCGGCGACGCCCCTGCTCAGCCTCGGCCTCCAGGAGGACCCCCTTTCCGCTTTCTTCGTTCTCGTCCTCGCCGTCAGCGGGGCGGCGATCTCCCTTGCATCCATCGGCTACGTGGACCGATATGTCCACTCTCGAGAGGCCGCCCTGGCGGCACTCTTCAACCTGTTCCTCCTGAGTCTCCTGCTCGTCTGCGTCGCCGGAACGGTGTTCCTCTTCCTCGTCGCGTGGGAGGGAATGACGCTCGTGTCGTACTTCCTGGTCGTGCACGAGGACCACTCAGCGGAGGCCCGGTCGGCCGGGCTGACGTACCTCGTGATCAGCCACGGCGCCGCGGCGGCGGTGCTGGTGGCCCTCCTTGGTCTGTCGGTCGCCACCGGGACCGGCCAACTATCCGCGATCGCGTCGGGTGCGGGGGGCCTGTCGCCGTGGGTGCGGGACGGCGTCTTTGTGGCCGCGCTGGTCGGCTTCGGCACGAAGGCCGGGATGGTCCCCCTCCACGTCTGGCTCCCGGAGGCCCACCCGGCCGCGCCGAGCAACGTCTCGGCGCTCATGTCCGGCGTGATGATCAAGATGGGAATCTACGGCCTGCTTCGCGTCGTCTGGGTCCTGTTGGGGGGAGGCCCCTCATGGTGGGGCTACACCATACTCCTTTTCGGCGCCGCCTCGGCGCTCGTCGGGGTGCTCTACGCGATCGCCCAGCATGACCTCAAGCGGCTTCTCGCCTACCATTCCGTCGAGAACATCGGCATCATCCTGATGGGGATCGGGGCGTCGATCGTCCTCTTCGACCTCGGCTACCCGGCCCTCGCGGCGTTGGCTATGGCCGCCGCCCTCCTGCACACGTGGAACCACGCTCTGTTCAAGTCGCTGCTCTTCCTCGGGGCGGGAGCTGCCGCGGGAGCGACCGGGACTCGGGACCTCGAGAAGCTCGGGGGGCTCGTCCGGCGGATGCCGGGGATCGCACTCACCTTCCTCCTTGGGGCGATGGCGATCTCGGCGCTTCCCCCGTTCAACGGGTTCGTCAGCGAATGGCTGCTCTTCCACAGCCTATTCTCGGCGTTCTCGACCGGCTCTCCCGCGACCGAGCTCGTCTTCGCGGGAATGGCCGCGGTCCTGGCGCTGACGAGCGGGCTTGCGGCCTACTGCTTCGTCAAGGCGTTCGGTATCGCCTTCCTCGCCCGCCCGCGCTCAGAAGCTGCCGCCACGGCCCAGGCGCCTCCCGGTACCCTCACCGCCGGAACCGGTGTGCTGGCGGGCCTGTGCCTCCTACTGGGGATCGCCCCCGCGTTGGCCATCAATCTCGCATCCCGACCTCTGACGCAGATGGTCGGAACGTCGCTCGGTCCTGGCACCTCCCTCTCGCTGATCTCCTCCCTGCCGGCTCCTTCCACCACCTCAGCGGGTTTCGCGCCGGGGATCATCGCCCTCCTCCTCGGACTCGCCATCGCCGGGATCTGGGTGGCGTCGAGGTTCGGGGTGGCCCCAAAGGTCCGCGTAGAGCGCTCGTGGGATTGCGGCATCGACGCGCCGACGGCCCGGATGGAGTACACCGCCGGGGGGTACTCCCAGGCGGTCACCCGCATCTTCCAGGAGTTCTTCCGGCCAAAGGAAGATGTCGAGCGCACCGTCGCCGCGGGGACCCGGTGGGACCTCCTCACGCGCGTCCGACGGTTCTCCGAAGAGTCGGTCGACCCGCTGCTTCCGAGTCTCTACCGGCCGATTCGGGACGGCTTCCTCTGGTCCGCCCGTGAGGTGAGCCGGCTCCAGTCCGGTCGGATCCACGCCTACCTTGCCTACATGTTCGCGACGCTCGTCGTGCTCCTCCTCGTCCTGCGCTTCGTCGGGAGCCCGAGTCCGTGACGAGCTCGCTCGAGGCGATCGCCCTCCTCGCCGTGGAGTACCTGCTCGTCCTCGGGCTCGCCCCGATCCTCCTCGGGATCATCCGGCGTGTCAAGGCCCGCAGCCAGCGTCGCGAGGGTCCTTCGCTCCTACAGCCTTACCGGGACCTCGCGAAGCTCTGGCGCAAGGAGTCGGTGTACTCCGATACGTCGTCCTGGGTCACCCGTGCCGCCCCCTGGGTCTCCTTCGCGGCGCTCCTCGCGGCGATCCCGCTCGTTCCCTGGTTCGTGCTGCCGACGCCGTTCTCTGGCGCGGGCGATCTCATCGTGCTCGTGGGGCTCCTCGCCCTCTCCCGATTCGTGATCGCCCTCGCCGCACTGGACGCCGGGAGCACGTTCGGAGGCATGGGGTCGAGCCGGGAGATGTGGATGGGCTCGCTCTCCGAGCCGATCTTCCTACTCGTGATCTTCGCCTTCGGCGCACCGGCCGGTTCGACCCAGGCGGGAACCATCGCCGCGCACGGCGTCGCGGCCGGATGGGGCTACGTCTCGGCCCCGCTGCTCCTCGCGGTCGTGGCGTACGTCGGGCTCTTGCTCGTCGAGACCGGGCGCCTCCCTGTCGACAACCCGTCCACCCACCTTGAGCTCACGATGGTCCACGAGGCGATGGTGCTCGAGTACAGCGGCCGGGACTTGGCCCTCATCGAGTGGGGGCAAGGGGTGAAGCTGGCGGTCCTCACCGGGCTGCTGATCGCGCTCGCCGTTCCGTGGGGGATCTCCTCCTCGCTCGGCATTGCGGTGATCGCCCTCGCGCTCGCCCTGCTCGTTGCCAAGCTCGCGGGCGCCAGCGCGCTGATCGGCGGGCTCGAGTCGCGAATCGCCAAGTGGCGGCTCTTCCGCGTCGCGGACCTCACCACCTTCGCGGCCGTGCTCGCGCTCGGCGCGATCGCATTCCATTACCTCATCGCGGCGGGCGCATGACCGACCTAGGAACGCTCGCCCTGGACCTTGCCGCGGCCGTGGCGCTGGTCGCCGCCTGGCTCTGTCTCGTCCACACGCGCATCGCCGCCTTGGTGAGCACCTACGCCGTCCAGTCGGCCGCCATCGCCGTCGCCGCGGGTCTCGTCGCCTACCTGTACCAAGCGCCGGACATCTATGTTCTCGCCGGGATGGTCGTGGCGCTCAACGTCGTCGTCCTTCCATGGTACCTGACCACCGTGCTGCGCTCCCTCGGCGTCACCCGGATGGTGAACATGTACGCCTCGGTCCGGACGAGCGCGCTGGCGGGTCTGGGTCTCCTCCTCCTTGCGGCGGCGGTCGTCGGGCCGGTCGCCCCGTACGCGGCGGTCGCGTCCGCGGGCCTACTGCCGATATCGACCGCGATCCTGCTGATCGGCTTCTTCCTCCTCATCAGCCGCCGCAAGGCGATCGTGCAGGTCATCGGCCTCCTTGTGATGAACAACGGGATCTTCCTCGCCGGGATCGCCCTCACCTACGGCACCGGGTTCGTGGTCGAGCTCGGCCTCGCCGCCAACCTTCTCGTGCTCGCGATCGTCGCGCGCATCTTCCTCAACCGGATGAAGGACACGTTCGACACCGTCGACGCGGATGCGCTCCGTTCGCTGGAGGGCTAGGCCGCTGTCGCTCCTGGCCCCCGTCAGCACCGTGGTGCTCGCCGTCCCTCTCGCCGCGGCCCTCCTCGTGGCGATCTCCCGGACGCGTCCCCAAGCGAACGCGGTCGTCTGCGGCGCCGGGTTCGCCTCGGTCGCCGCGGTGTTCCTCACCATACGGGAGGTCCTCAACGAGGGGACGGCGTCGGTGCCGACGAGCCTCCTCTACGTCGACGCCCTATCGGGGCTCCTCCTCCTCCTCGTCTCCCTGATCGGCCTCGCCTCGGTCCTCTACTCGGTCGACTACATGGGCCGGTCGGGGAGTCCCCATGAGGCGGCGTTCCCCCGGCTGCGGGCGTACTACGCATTCGTGATGCTGTTCTTGTTCACGATGTACCTCGCGGCCGAGGCGAACAATCTCGGGATCCTGTGGATCGCCCTCGAGGGAACCACCCTCGTCTCGGCGCTGCTGGTCGGCTTCTATCGAACCCGGCGGGCGCTCGAGGCGTCCTGGAAGTACCTGATCCTCTGCAGCGTCGGCCTCTCCTTCGCGCTGTTCGGCACCCTCGTCCTCTACCTCGCCTCGGTGCGGACGGCCGGACCGATCGCCAGCGGCCTTGACTGGACCACCCTCGTGGCGGTCGGCCCCCATCTCGACCCGGGGCTGGTGAGCCTCGCCGTCGCCTTCCTGCTGATCGGGTACGGGACGAAGGCCGGCCTAGCGCCGTTGCATACGTGGCTCCCGGATGCCCACTCCGAGGCGCCGACCCCGGTCTCGGCCCTTCTCTCCGGCGCGTTGCTGAACTGCGCCATGTACGCGCTCCTTCGGGTCGACGCGATCACGCTACGCATCCCCGGCTTTACCCTCTCGCACTGGCTCTTCCTTGGCTTCGGGCTCGTCTCGGTCTTCGTCGCGGCGTTCTTCATCCTGGTCCAGCAGGACCTCAAGCGCCTCATGGCCTACCACTCCGTCGAACACATGGGGATCATCTCGGTCGGGGTCGGTTTCGGGGGCGTCCTCGGTCTATTCGGGGCGCTCTACCATACCCTGAACCACGCGGCCACGAAGGCCGCGCTCTTCCTCGCCGGGGGCAACCTCGCCCTGTCCGCGGGGACGAAGGACCTCGAGGAGGTCTCCGGGGCCCTCGCGGCCCTCCCCGCGACGGGGGCTGTGCTCCTCGTCGGGGGGCTCGCCCTCGCCGGAGTCCCGCCGTTCTCCATCTTCTCGAGCGAGTTCGTCATCCTCTCGGCGGGATTCGGGGGCGGGAATTTCGTCGGCGCGCTCCTCCTGCTCGTCGGGCTCGCCATCGTCTTCGGCGGTCTTCTCCTCCATCTGAGCCGGCTCCTCCTCGGCCCGCAGCGGCCCCGGCCGTTCGCCCCGGGGATGCGCTCCGCGTTCGGGGCCGCCTTCGGGATCGGGCTCCTCGTGGCGGTGGCTGTCGGGCTCGGCCTCTTCCTTCCCGACCCGCTCTCCCAACTCCTCTGGGCGGCCGCCCGGGTCGTAACGGCATGACGCCCGCACCGGAGGGGGAGGACGAGGCATCCGAGGCTCTCCCGGCCGCCCCCCGGCCGCCACCGCCCCCGCCGCTGACCAGCGCCGAAGAGGAAGTCGTCCTGCGTGCGTTCGCGGACGGCACGGTCGCATGGGACGATACCGAGGGCTTGTGGTCTCTCGAGGTCCCGGCGGAGGCGTGGCTTGGCGCCTGCCTCCTCGTCCAGGACCGGCTCCTCCACCCGCTCGCCTCCCTCTTCGGGGAGGACCGCAGCTCGTCGTCCGGTTCGATCCGGCTGCACGCACTCTTCCTCGGGGGTCGCACGTCCTCTGGGGTCCACGTGCGTGCCGACCTCCTGGCGATCGGTCCGGTGACGAGGTCGCTTTGGGAGCGGATCCCCTGGGTGGTACCGTTCGAGCGGGAGACGGCGGAGATGTTCGGCATCGAGTTCCTGGAACTCCCGGACCGGCGACCACTGCTGCTGCACGAGCTCCATCCCCGTCCCCCGATGACCCGGGGGCCCGCCTCGGCCCCGACCGGCGAGCGCGCTCCGTACCCGTTCCGACCGGTGGAAGGCGGGAGCGTTTACGAGATCCCCGTAGGTCCGGTCCACGCCGGGATCATCGAGCCCGGCCACTTCCGATTCCAGGTCCTCGGGGAGCGGATCCTCAACCTCGAGCTTAGGCTCGGCTACACGCACAAAGGAACGGAGCGGCTGTTCGAAGGAAGGGCGCCCGGGCCGGCCACCCTCCTCGCCGAATCGGTCTCAGGGGACATGTCGGTTGCCGGGGCGGTGGCGTTCTCCCACGCCATCGAGCGGGCGCTCGACATCCCCATCTCCCCGGGGGCGGAGGCGAGTCGCGGTCTCCTCCTGGAGCTCGAGCGGGTCGCCTTCTTGCTGGGCGATGTGGCCGGCATCGCGCTGGACACCGGCTATGCTGCCGGAGCCGCCCAGGCCAACGTCCTTCGGGAGCGCGCCTATGAGGCCCTCGGGAACTTGACCGGCTCCCGACTCGCCCGCGCGGTGGTCTCCCCTGGCGGCCTACGCCGGCCGCTCCGGACCGAGGCGCTCCCCGGGATCGGGGCGACCGTCGCCCGAACGTCCGAGGCCCTCACGGTGCTCCACGAGCGCCTCTTGGACAACTCCGCGGTCGAGGATCGGCTGCTCGGGACGGGAGTCATATCTCGCGCCATGGCCGAGGCGCTGAATCTCGTCGGACCGGTCGCACGCGCCTCGGGGGTCGACCGGGACCTCCGGAGGGACCGGCCGTACGGGGCATATCGGGATCATCCGGTACGCACCACCCTGGGGGAGAAGGGCGATGTGGCCGCGCGTCTCCAAGTGAAGGTCGAGGAGGTACGGGAGGGGTGTCGCCTCGCCGGAGTCTTCCTCGAGGGGCTCGGCGCTGAGCCGACCGTCGCACCGCGGGAACCGGTCCCGAGATTGCGGGAGGCGGCCCACGGCCTCGGATGGGTCGAGTCTCCTCGGGGGGAGTTCCTCGTCTGGGTCGCCCTGGACGCCCAGGGGACCCTCTCCCGGGTCCACGTCCGCGACCCGTCGTTCCTGAACTGGCCGGCGATCGAGCGGGCCGTCCAAGGCAACATCGTTCCGGATTTCCCGCTGTGCAACAAGAGCCTCAATCTATCCTACTCGGGGTACGACCGATGAGCCCCGACGGGTCGACCCGACCGGAGAAGGCCGCTGGCTCCGAACGGAACGACGACGCCTTCGGCTCGGTCGTCACGGTCGCGTTCCCCCTCGGTCCTCGCCCAGCCCTACGGGCCCCCGGACGTACACCCCGGCACCAGCCCGGACAGTGCGACGGGGTCGGGGCGTGTGCCGGGGCGTGCCCGAACGGCGCCCTCCGGGTGGAGGGGAGCGGTCCGGGCGCCACCGTCACGATCGACTACGGGCTCTGCCTCTTCTGCGGCCTGTGCGTCGATGCCTGCGCGAGCGGCGCCCTCGAGTCCGTGGCGTTCGACGAGCTCGCGGTGCGCCGACGCTCCGACCTCATCTCGATCCACCGAGCGGGGGACGCCGCGCCCAGCCCTCCCGTCCTTCGCGACGAGGTGGCGGAGAGGATCGGACGCCTCTTCGCCGGTTCCCTCGCGATCCGAGAGGTCGACGCGGGCAGCTGTAACGGCTGCGAGGTCGAGGTCGGAGCGCTCACCTGGCCCAGGTACGACCTCGAGCGACTCGGGATCCGTTTCGTGGCCTCACCCCGCCACGCGGACGCCCTCCTCGTCACCGGTCCCGTGACCCGGAACATGCGGCTCGCGCTCCTCAAGACCCACCGGGCGATGCCGGGACCGTCGATCGTCCTCGCCGTCGGGGCGTGCGGCATCGCCGGCGGGCCGTTCGTCCGTTCGCCCCAGGTCGAGAACGGAGTCGACCAGGTCGTGCCGGTCGAGGTCTACGTCCCGGGTTGCCCGCCGTCCCCGATGGCCCTCCTGTACGGTCTTTGGCTCGCCCTCGGGAAGGTCGATCAACGACTCCATGACGGTGAGTTTCCCTTTCCTGCCGGAGAGCACAGGTCGAATTCCGGGCCGTGATCCTCCGGCGCGGGAACCTGCAACCCGCAGGGAGCCGTCTCCCGATCCCGATCAGTGGACTCTAGTTTCAAGGCGTCCGTTGACGGACTCGATCTTCAACCGACCGCTCTCTTCAGGAGAGTGGCGATCCGCGCCTCTTCCGTCGAGGAGAGTTCCGTGAGCGCGAACGTGGTCGGCCACATGTGACCTTCGTCGAGGTTCGACTCGTCGCTGAAGCCCAGCGTCGCGTACCGTGTCTTGAATTTCCCGGCGGGTTGGAAGAAACAGACCACCTGGTCGTCCTTCGCATAGGCGGGCATTCCGTACCAGGTCTTTGGGGAGAGGGTGGGCGCGTTGGCCTTGATGATCGCGTGCAGCCGCTCGGCCATCGCGCGATCCGGTGGCTGCATCTCGGCGATCTTGCTGAGCACGTCCCGTTCCCCGTCCGCCTTCCCGACGCGCGGGCGCGCCCTCATCTCTCGAGCGCGCTCCTTCATCGCGTCTCGTTCCGCATCCGTGAAGCCGCTTCCGGACTTCTGCTTGCCTTTCATTGTGTACCCCCTACCCGAGCGAGCGCCGGATTTTCCGGAGTCACTTATAGTACCGGTCCTGCACCGGACGGCGCGATCGTCCACAGGG
>JAKIWY010000280.1 GCA_022749835.1 Thermoplasmata archaeon
CGCCACCGCAGCGGATGGGAGGGAAGGTGGGGTCATGCCGGCGGGGGTCTGGTTCCCGGGTCTCGCCAGGTTTCCCGGGGACAACAGGAGCAGCACGGCGAGGACCGCCGCGATGGCCCCGACGCCCCTCAACGCCCGCACGCCCCAGCAGCCCTCGGACGGTACTTAGTGGTTCCCCTCGGGAGAGCGACCCACCCTATGCCCTCGGGGGCTTGATGGCCGGGGGAACCCTCTCGATCCTCGGCTTGAATCGGGTCGAGGCCCGATCGGCGGTTCGGCGAGTGGTGATGAGCGCCGGGAAGCCTTCAGGCCATTCCACCCAAGTTCGGGGTCGGAGTCGTGTGTGCGGGGCGAACGAACCTGCGCGCTTCGCGCCTGCTGGCCGACCCGGATGCTTGCTCGTCTAGCAGGGACGGTCAACCCCAAACCGAGCGCAAGCGCCTTCCCGGTCGAACGGGCGAGGCGAATCCCCCGCCCCCGGACCGCGGGTCGGAACGCGCTCCCTCTCTCGGCGGAACGGTTATAACCCGAACCAGGGTCGGCGGCCCTCGCATGGGAAACATCCGCCAGACGTACATCAAGCGGGTCGCCATCGAGCTCATCCGTCACTACCCCGAGGATTTCAACGGGGATTTCGCCAACAACAAGGCGAAGGTGCTCGAGCTGACCGACCTGGGCGGTGCGATCGTCGACGGAAAGCAGCAGGTCCATTTCAAGAAGCTCGCGAACCGCATCGCGGGCTACGCGACGCGCTACGTCAAGAGAAAGCGCGGGACGTAGTCGTCAGTCGTACACCGACAGGCCTTCCTGGAGGTGGACGACCTCCACCGTCGTGGTCGGGAGGCCCGCAAGGATCCCGCGGGAGTTCGCCACGAGGCAGGCACCGACGACGGGAACTCCAAAGTTCGCGGTCGACCGGTGCACGGGGACCTTCAGCAGCTCGAGGATCTTCTCCTCCTCCTTGGCGGTCGTGCGGGGGTGGACGACCACCCCGCGGGCGGTCGCGATCGCGGCCATCCCAACGGTCCCGAGACCGGCGACGGTGCCCCGCTCGACCGGAACGCGGAGCGCACGACCGATCTCGCGCAGAGCGTGGTCGCCGAACTCCGGGTGGACGAGGGCCCCGTGGTCGTTCGTCAGGATGTTGTTGCCGAGGGCGTTTTGGCGGCTCCTCACTGAGGTGACGGTGCCGAGCTTGGAGAGGGCGGCGATCTCCACATCGTCCGCCGAGTCGCCGACGACCACCCCGTTCGAGTTGAACGCGACGAGCGAGCCGAGGATCTCGCTCTCCGCGACGCTGACGCGCAGGATGTCGACGTCCAGGATCCTCTTCACCAGGCGGGTGACGGACGTCGGGGCGGACGCGGGAACCAGCGCGGCTTTTTCGCCGACCCTCAGGTAGACCCCGACAAACGGGCTACCGGAGACGAGCGTCCGGCCGAACGGCACCCTGGGAAGCCTCCGGGGCCAGGGGTCTACGCCCCCTCCAACAGGTCGACCTCAATGAGGCCGTCCTCGAACCGGATCGCCTTCACGCGGACGTTCCGGGGAATCTTCTGAATGCCCCGCTCCCAGATGTGTTCGTTGAGCCGTGGGTCGATCCAGACGTCCTCTTGGTCGCCCTTCATGTGGCGGCTGATGAACCGCTTGACGGTCAGTAGCGCGTGTCCGGCGCGCCGTCGGCGCGACGGCTGATGCTGGCTCGCCCGGAGCGGAATGACGAACTCGCGCTCGAGCTCCTCGATGCGTCGGCTAGCCTTCTCTGCCATGTTTCTACCTCAAAGATGAAGGTGGCCCCGCTTCCAGGAGCGGCGTCGGGGGTGGCGGGTGAACGTCCGGTTCGTTCGCTGGACGACCCAGGCGGGTACCCGGCGGTTGCTCTTCACGGCCCTAAAGAGGCGGGTCTTGCGGGCGAGACTCTTGCGACGGTTCGACATCGATGTGCTCCCTTACCTTCTAGCGGCGCGTGATGCGGATATCCCGGCGTTCGGGCATGATGCGCTCCAAGAGCGCGCGCAGCGTGGCGTCGTCGATCTGGCGTTGGAGGCGGCCAGAGGCCGCCAGAGATAGGACCTGTTGTTCGACCGAGTTGGCGACCTCGGGCTTCGCC
>JAKIWY010000281.1 GCA_022749835.1 Thermoplasmata archaeon
CGGCGATCGAGCGCGCGCGCCGGGCGGAGGAGGAATGGCGCACGGGCATCTTGAACGGGCTCCGCCGCATCGAGAACGACGGGGTTAATTCGTTGGGCGCGCTCCAGTGGTTCGAGAGCGCGGAGACGACCTTGGCGGGAACCCAGGCAGGGCTGGCGATGAACTACCTTCTCGACCCGCGACGCCCCGTGTTCGTCTTCTCCCACGGCGAGCACGACATCAAGCTCTCGGGGCGCGGAACCCGATGGCTCGTCGACCAGGGCCTCGACCTCTCGAGCGCGGTGCGGGACGCCGCCGCGAGCGTCCACGGAGAGGGAGGCGGCCACACCGTCGCGAGCGGCGCCACGATCCCCTCGGGTAGCCGTGACGCCTTCCTCGCCGAAGCGAACCGGATCATCGCTCTCCAGATCGCGCCCCTCCTGAAGGAGGCCGCCCGATGAGCGCGCCGGCCCAGAAGGCGCCGGTCGATCCCCCCCCGCCGGTCCTCGAGGAGGACCATGGGGTCCGCGACCAGCCCGTCGAGCGGGAGATGCACACCTCCTACCTCGATTACGCGATGAGCGTCATCGTGGGAAGGGCGCTCCCCGAGGGGCGGGACGGTCTCAAGCCCGTGCACCGCCGCATCCTCTGGTCGATGTGGGAGAGCGGGGCGACGCACGACAAGGCGTACCGGAAATCGGCGCGCACCGTCGGAGACGTCCTCGGCAAGTACCACCCGCACGGCGACATGTCGGTCTACGACGCGCTCGTCCGGATGGCGCAGCCGTTCTCGTTGCGCTATCCGTTCATCGACGGCCAGGGGAACTTCGGCTCGATCGACGGCGATTCGCCCGCGGCCATGCGGTACACCGAGGCGCGGCTCTCCGCGCTTTCCGAGGAGATGCTCCTCGACATCGAGAAGGAGACGGTCAACTGGAACGACAACTTCGATGGGACGCTCAAGGAGCCGCTCCTGCTCCCTTCGAAGGTCCCGAACCTTCTGATCAACGGCTCGGCGGGGATCGCCGTCGGCATGGCGACCAACATGCCGCCCCACAACCTGGGCGAGGTCGTCGACGCCCTCCTCCTGCTGATTCGGAAACCCGAGGCGAACCTCGATGAAGTGATGCAGGTACTCCCCGCGCCGGACTTCCCGGGCGGAGGCTATCTCGCCGCCTCGAGCGGCATCCGCGAGGCGTACGAGACCGGCCGAGGGGCGTTGCGCCTTCGCGGCAAGGCCGAGATCCGGGAGCGCGACGGGAGGGACGAGATCGTCATCACCGAGATCCCGTACGAGGTCAACAAGTCCGCCCTCCTCCAGCTGATCGCGGACCTCGTCAAGACGAAACGGATCGACGGGGTCACGGACCTCAGGGACGAGTCCGACCGCGACGGGACGTCGGTCGTCCTCGAGCTACGGCGCGACGCCCCGGGGGAGATCATCCTCAACCGGATCTACGAGCACACGCCGCTCGAGACGAGCTTCGGCGTGATCAACCTGTGCCTCGTCCAGGGGCAGCCGAAGGTCCTGCCCCTCCTGGACCTGCTCCACCTTCACATCGCGCACCGCCGGACGACGATCACCCGACGCACCCAATTCGACCTTCGCAAGGCAGAGGAGCGCCTCCACATCCTGGAGGGGTTCCTCACCGCGATCGATCACATCGACGAGGTGATCAAGATCATCCGGCGCTCTCAGGATGCCCCGGCGGCGGAAGCGTCGTTGATGGGCAAGTTCCTCCTCTCGACGGAGCAGGCGAAGGCGATCCTCGACATGCGGCTCGCCCGCTTGACGGCGCTCGAGCGCGAGTCGGTCGACACCGAGCGCCAGGAGAAGGAGGCGCTGATCCAGCAACTCAAGGCGATCCTCGCTTCCCCGAAAGAGCTCGACGGACTGATCGTCGAGGAGCTCACTGACCTCAAGAAGCGCTTTGGCGACGCGCGCCGGACGCTCGTCGTCCCCGCGTTCACCGAACGCACGCTCGAGGACCTGATCCCCGACACCGAGGTCGTCGTCCTCGTCACCCGGGATGGCTACATCAAGCGCCTGCCGCTCGACCAGTACCGCCGGCAACGCCGCGGGGGCCGGGGCCTCATCCAGATGGAGAC
>JAKIWY010000282.1 GCA_022749835.1 Thermoplasmata archaeon
CGATGCGTCGGAAGAAGGCACGGCAGGCGAGGTCGAGCCGCTGGAGGCCGTCGCGTGCGACGTCGTAGGAGAGGAGACCGAGGCCCTCAGAATCGAAGTCTCTCCACTCCTTGAGGTGGGCTTGCTGATCGAGGTAGGTGACTCGGCGATGCTCCTTCTGCCACGCATCCCGACGCTGAGCCAGGCAGTGATTCCAGAGGAAGGTCAGCTCGAATAGGTGGTGAGAGAGTAGGGCAAGCTGGGGACGGAGCGGGTAGAGGCGGTATCCATAGGTGAGAAACACGGGCCGAGCCCCCGGAACGGGGGACCAGCCGTACACGGCATGAACGTGGGCCGGCCGATGAACGGTGGAAGGTGAAGGGCCGGAGGTTTCTGAGGTGAGACACTAGACAGGCCTGAAAGCTGAGTAGATACATCTCCTATAGGGGCCTCGGTTGGGCCGGCCGTGCGGCGCAGCGCCTTTTCCGTGGTGGACGGCTTTCCACCGGAAGCTCAGGGCCGGGATCGCTTGAACGAGGTCTTGGAGCTCGCCGATTTCTGCGAGTCGGCCGGCTTGTCGGCGCTCTGGGTCGCCGAGCACCACTTCCACGACGGCGGAGTCTGCCCCTCGCCCGCGGTCCTCCTGTCGGCGATCGCACAGCGGACCCGCCGGCTCCGTCTGGGATCGATGGTCAGCGTGCTGCCGTTCCACAACCCCGTGGAGGTCGCCGAGGAGTACGCCATGGTCGACCGGCTCTCCGGGGGGCGACTGAACCTCGGCGTCGGGAGCGGCTACATCCCCATGGAGTTCGAGGGATTCGGGGTCGACCCGAAAGAGAAGCGGATCTTGTTCGACCGGGCACTCTCCACCGTGCTCGCGGCGCTGCGCGGCGAGCCCATCGCGGCCGGTGGACCCCCCGCTCCTAAAGTTCGGCTGAACGTCGAACCTTGGCAGCGGCCTCACCCGCCCGTCTGGGTGGCGGTGCAGCGTCGCGAGGCGGTCGCCCACGTGGCGAGGGCCGGCTTCTCGGCCGCTCTCATCCCGTACGCCACCGTCGGAAGCGTCGCGGAGCTGGCCGAGGAGATCCGAGAGTTCCGGGCCGCGCTTCCTGAAGGATCTCGGGCCGAGGTCGCCGCCGCGGTCCACATCTACGTGGGAGAGGACGTGCCGGCGGGCCGTGCCGCCCTCCAAGGATACCTCGACCGGCGACTCGCGACGCAGAGCACGTTCTTCCAGGCGAAGGTCGAGCACCGCCCGTCGCATGCGCGGGCCGAGACGCTCATCGACTCGGGCCTCGCGTTGATCGGGGACGGCGAGTCCGTGCGCGAAGGCATGCGAGCCTATGCGGCGGCGGGGGTCGACGAGCTGCTGGGGATCTTCGACTTTGGCGGCCTACCGATCGCCGAGGTCGCGGGGTCGGTCCGGGCGGTCGGGGCATTCCCCCCGTAGCGTCGCCCGGGGGGAGCCGGTCCCCTGGGGGGGAGGTGGGGACCGGCGGGGTAGCATCGTTACTTGGGCGGTGTCGGGAGCGGTGGGCTGTTGGAGGAGCCCGAGCCGCCGGCTTCGTTCCAGGAGGGGGTGCCGGAGGATCCGGCGGCCCCGCCACTGTCTCCCGGACCTGAGGAGGCGCCCGACGAGGATACCTCGGTCATCGGGTGCATCACCATCGGGCGGCCGCCGCGGCGTCCGATCAGGATCCCGAGGATGAACAGCACGACCACGATGATGAGCAGTATGAGCCAGCTCACGGTGAAGCCGGAACCGGCCCCGAGCTGCATGCCGAGGACCGATGGATGCGGGTTGACGTTTAGTGAGAAGTAGGTCCACGACCCGCACTCGACGCCGTTGCACTGGACCTCGACGTAGATGAGCTGGGCTCCTCCGGGGCTGCCGGAGGGGATCGTGTAGGCGACCGAGCCCGAGGTGGAGCTCGTCTGGAACTGGCTCGAACCCGCTCCGGCGGCATAGTAGGAATCCTCCGGCAACACTACGATGGTGTAGCTCTTCGGAAGGACGGTGTTGCCGATCGCTGAGATCGCGAAGCTGATCTGGA
>JAKIWY010000283.1 GCA_022749835.1 Thermoplasmata archaeon
CAACGTCGTCTTCTCCGGCCAGAGCTGGGCTTACACCGGCGAGACCTGGGGCAAGCTGACCGTCACGGGGGCTCCCGGAGTGCTCGATGGCCCCTCGATCGCCTACGACCCCGCGATCAAGAGCGTCGTGATGTTCGGCGGGTTGAGCTCCTACGTCGTCGGGACGAACCGGACCTATCTCTACAACGACAGCAACTGGACGACCGTCACGACGACCCACGCCCCTTCCCCCCGGCAAGAAGCGTCGATGGCGTACGACCCCGACCTCGGCGGCGTCGTCCTGTTCGGCGGGAAGGCCACGACGACCGGGTACCCGGCGGTCAACGAAACCTGGCTCTTCAAGGGCGGAGACTGGACGAAGCTCACCCCCGCGCTCGCCCCGCCCCCCCGGCAGATGGCGGACCTGGTCTACTCCCCGCCCCTCGGCGAGCTCGTTCTTTTCGGGGGGGCGACGGGGAGCTACGTGCCGCTCAACGACACCTGGGTGTACAAGAACCAGAGCTGGAGCAAGCTCGGCCTTCCCCCGATGCCGGCGTTGGCGGGGGCGGCGATGGACTACGTCCCGGAGTTCCACGGGATCGTGATGAGCGCGGGCCAGGATCCGACCGGCGCCTTCAACACCAACACCTACCTGTTCAACCGCACCGGCTGGACAAGCCTCGGAAGCGTCGGCGCGCCCCACAACCACTCCGTGGGCATTGGCGTCTACGACCCCGTCGATCACGAGTTCGTGGTCGCGGGCGGTCTGGGCGATGCGAGCTCGGGGGCGGTCACAGGCATCACGGACCTGATGGTCGTGGCGAACGCGAGCGTCCCCTCGCAGGCCGACCTCGGCTCGGCGATCTGGGCGAACGACACGGGTGTCGGGGCGAACGGCACCTTCAACGTCACCTGGGAGTGGGGGGACGGTTCGGCCCGCTCGACCAGCCCGGACGCCCAGCACCGGTATGCGCTGCCCGGAACCTACTCGGTCAACCTGACGGTCGAAGGACCGGCGAGTTCCACGCTCCTCTGGCGAAGCTCCGTGGAGGTCCGGGCGGACCCTACGGCGTCGCTGGAGGCGAGCTGCCTCGGTGCCGACGTGGGCATCCCTGCATCGTTCCTGGTCACGGTCAACGGCGGATGGGCGCCCTACTCCTACCATTGGAACTGGGGGGACGGACTCACGAGCTCAAGCTCGCTTTCGGTCCACAACTACTCGGCGAGCGGCTCGGCGACCGTCGCCCTCACCGTGACCGACGCGGTCGGAGAATCGGCGAACGCCTCGACGGCCGTGGCGATCAACGCCACGCCCCAGGTGGCTATCGTCCGGGTCCCGCCGGTCGACGTGGGCGTCCCGTTCGACCTCGCCGCCGACGCGAGCGCGGGCACCCCCCCGTTCAGCTACAACTGGACGAGCTCCTCGGGGAACCTGATCGAGATGCCGAGCGGCAGCTTCTCCACCGACGCCTTCGGAGCGCTACCGGTCCAGGTCAACGTGACCGACTCCTGCGGCGGCCGCGCCATCGCGATGAAGACACTGAGCGCGGAGCTCCCCCCCGAGCTCAAGGTCGATGGGCCGAAGGAAGTTATGGTCGGCGCGACCTCGACGTGGTCGGTGAACGTCACCTTCGGCTCCGCGCCGTTCAACTTCACGTGGGTCATCTCGGACGGCGCCAGCAGCCGCTCCGCCCAGATCACCCACGCCGTCAACGTTCCGGGCCGGTATTGGATCAACGCCACCGTGATCGACGCGGCGGGCGGCGTGTCGAACGTCTCCTGGAACCTGACGGTGAACCCGGTCCCCGGAGGGCCGGGAGGCAGCGGCTCACCCGCCTCGGTGCCCGCCTGGCAGCTCGGGCTCGCCATCGGGCTCGTGGTGATCGGGGTGGTGGCGGGTGGTGCGGGATTCGTCCTCAGGTCACGACGGCTACGCGCTCGCTGACGGGTCGGCGGGGCCCGGCGGCGGCCATGGTCGGGCGGATCACGCGAGGGCCGTTCGGAAGGCGCCGGTGAACTCCGTGAGCGCGCTGCGGAGGATCTCGCCGGG
>JAKIWY010000284.1 GCA_022749835.1 Thermoplasmata archaeon
ACCGGCCGCAGGGTCTCGGAGCCGTACGTGCGGGCGACGCTGGCCATACTTCGGGATCAGGGGATCCAGGTCCGGCGGAGACGAACGGAGTTCGTCGTGGCGGGCCGTCAACGCCCGCTCGCTCGAGTCTACCGAGTCCCCGGCGACGTCTCCTCGGCGGCGTTCCTTCTTGCCGCCGCCGCCTTGACCGGCGGCAAGCTCCGCGTCATCGACCTGGCGACGGACCGGACCCAGCCGGACGCGGCCATCCTTCCCCTCCTGCGGAGCTTCGGGGCAAGTGTTCGAGTCAAGGAGAAGGTCGTCACGGTCGAAGGAGTGGCGCGTCGGCCGTTCGTCGCGAAGATGACCGACTGTCCCGACCTCTACCCGGTCGCCGGCGTCCTCGCCGCCTTCGCCCCAGGAGTCAGCCGGCTCACGGGAGGTGGCCACGCCGCCTACAAGGAGTCCGACCGGCTGCGCTCGACCGGCGCGCTCGCGAGTGCCTTCGGCGCCCGGGTCCGGCGACGCCCCGACGGCCTCACCGTCCAGTCGGGGGTCGTGCCCGCGCGCGTACGCCTGCAGCGCCTTACGGACCATCGCCTGGTGATGGCCGCCGCGGTCGGGGCCCTCGCCCTGCGAGAACCGTCGTCGATCGGCGACGCGATGGCCGTGCGAAAATCGTACCCGGGGTTCTGGCGAGACCTTCGCACCCTGGGCGGGAGGAACCGATGAACGAGATCGGGGAGAGATACCGAGTGCGCCTTTTCGGCTCGAGCCATGGCCCCGAGGTCGGCGCCGAGGTGGATGGGGTCCCCAAAGGGACGGCGATCGATACGGCGGCGATCCAGGGGTACCTCGACCGACGGCGGCCGGTCGGGCGCCGATTGGCGACCCACCGCGCGGAAGAGGACCGGCTGGTCGTGGACTCGGGGATCTCCGAAGGCCGCGCCGACGGAACGATCATCCGTGCCCACGTGGCGAACGAAGACGTTCGACGCGAACCGTACGACCGCGTGAGAAACATCCCGCGGCCCGGGCACGCCGACTACCCGGCCCGGGTGCGCTACGGCGCCGACGCGGACCTCTCGGGAGGCGGGATCTTCTCCGGAAGGATGACGGTCGGCCTTGTGATCGCCGGCGCGATCGCGGCCCAGCTCCTCGGCCCGCGGGGGATCGAGGCGGTTGCGTTCCCCGTTCGGATAGGCCGCGTGAACGCCCGGGTCCCCGAAGGCAGCGCGTTCTCCGAACTGCGTCGCGCCTCCGGCGAGAGCGAGGTGGGTTGTCCCGACACGACCGCTTCGCTCCAGATGGAGGAGGAGATCGTTCGGGCGCGTCGCGAGGGCGACAGCGTCGGCGGCGTGATCGAGGCCCGCCTCACCGGCTTGCCGGTCGGCGTCGGAGAGCCGTTCTTCAACTCGCTCGAGAGCGTGCTCGCCCACTGGCTGTTCTCCATACCGGCAGTGAAGGGCGTCGAGTTCGGTGACGGATTCCAGAGCGCCGGCATGCGCGGGAGCGAGCACAACGACCCCTACATCCTGAAGGACGGCGCTATCGCGCTCCCCAGCAACCATTCCGGAGGCATCCTCGGGGGCCTATCGACCGGCGCCCCTCTCATCCTGCGAGTCGCTGTCAAGCCAACCTCGTCCATCGCCAAGCCCCAGCGCTCGGTCGACCTGGAGTCCCGAACTCCCGTCGAGCTCGTCGTCACCGGCCGTCACGACCCGTGCATCGTGCCACGGGCGAGCGTTGTCGTCGAATCGGTCGCGTTGTCCGCGGTGCTCGACCTCCTGTACTGCGGGGGCTTCGCGTGACGGATCCCCTTGCGAGCGCGCTCGCCGGAGCGAGCGGTTACGTCGGTCAGCATTTCGCCCGCCTCCTCTCCGAGCACCCGGATTTCGGCCCTCCGCTCCTCCTCGGGAGCGAGCGCTCCGCCGGCCGGCGGCTCGCCGACCTCTGGCAACTCGGCGAGGAACCCCCCGGCGCCCTCGAAGGGGAGCGCCTTCGAACCGCGACCCCGGCCGCGCTCGCCAAGGCGGGC
>JAKIWY010000285.1 GCA_022749835.1 Thermoplasmata archaeon
ATAGCGCCGGCTTTCCGCCGATCTCGAGCAGGCTCTGGCGGAAGTGGACGGAGAGTCTTGCGAGGTCCACCTCCTTCTCGCTTCCCCGGACCGTGACGTGGGGCTGGAGGAGCCCTAGCCTCTTGAGGCTCCAGACTCCGCGGCCCGTCTCGGCGAGGGCGAGGGAGCCTCCGCGATGTTTCCAGCGAAGATGCACCACCGGCTCGTCACCGGCGAGAAGGTCGAATCCCTCGGGGTGGCCCTCGTCCCGGACCCATCGCAGGGTTTGGGTGCCGGCCTCCTCGATCGTCTTCATCGGGATCTCCGGCGTCCAAGCCTCCGGTCAGATAAGCCCCGCCGTGCCACATCGGGTGACGAAGGGCCCGGGCGGCGCGGTGACCCAGGGCATGGAGAGTGGCACAGCACGTTCGACGCGCCCCGCCGGGGGCGCGTTCCGACCGCGACCTCGTGGGACTGAACGCATACTCGTACGAACCACTGATAAGTCGAGCCGACAGGGGAATCCCACCGGAGCTCCCCCTAGTGGACGCCGAATTCTACGGTATCGCCATCTCCCTGCTTCTCCTCGGGCTCCTTCTCTGGGTCCTGTCGATCCGCAGCCTGTGGAAGTTCGCGCACAGCCGGCTCCGACCGGAGGCGATGTGGGGATCCGGGCTCGCTCTCGCCGCCGCGGCGATGAACGTCGAGATGCTCGTTTACGTCGGCATCGTGACCACTCCCCTCCTTCAATCGTACATCTTCCTCTCGGCGGCGATCGTCGGGGTGCTCTCGCTCGGGGCGACGAAGATTCTCCGGAGCCCCCGATTGGAGGCGGGCTACTCCGCCTACACGGTGCTGACGTGCGCGCTCGTCGGAGTCTTCAGCTTCATCACGCCGCTCCCGGACGGGATGGTGACCAACGGCATCATCACCGGTAATCCCCCGCTGCTTCTGCTCATCCTCTCCTCGCTCGTCACCGTCCCGGCGACGGTCGTCCTCCTCTCCGCGACGGTCCTCTCCCTGCGCCGCTCGAAGCGATGGCAAACCCTCTTGATGGCGGCCGGAGCGATCATCCTGGGCGCCGGGGGCGTCTTCTACATCGCTTCGTTCCCGGTCGCCCTCTACTACGCGGAGTTCATCGGCATCTGCGTGCTGTTCGTCGGACTGCTCAATCTGCCGCAGCCGTCGCCGACAGCTTCTCCCGTCGGCCAACCTGCCGCCGTCCCCTAGGAGCGGCTCTACTCCCGGGACCTAGGTCCGGGAGCGGCCGTGCGGGTTCCCGCCCTGGAGACCGAGCGGCTGCGTATCCGGCCGCTCGAGTCGAGCGACCTCGATGCCGTTCATCCGCTGCTCGATGTCGACCTCCCGGCCGGGGAAGCGACGACGGAACCGGCCGCCACCCGCGACGAACGACGGCGCTGCCTCGAGTGGACCGTCCTGAGCTACGAACAGGAACTCGTCAAGGAGCGTCAGGGAATCTGAGAACCCAACGACACGCGAGCCGCCTCGCCCACGGGTTTCGCATCCGGGACGGCAACCTCGTAACGACCGTTCGCACTTTCCCGATCATTCGGCGGCGGTTCGAAGCCGGTCGTCCATGCCGCGAGGAGCGGGACGGTGGATCACTTTCCCATCGTGGAATCGTGCCTCAACGCCCCTGGGACGGCGATCAGTAGCCCCGGAACGGTTCCCAGTCGATGTCGGCTTCTTCCACACCCATCCCTCCGAGCAGGTCTAGCTGGTCTCGGACGAATTGCGGAGTGCCGCAGACGTAGTAGAGCGGGTGGTCGAGGCCCGCGATGAGATCGGCGACCATTTGAGGGGAGATGCGCCCCGTCGCCCCGCTCCACTCACCCGGGGCCGGGCCGGTCAACGTGAGTTGGGTCCGGAACTTGGGGTTGTGCGCGACCAGCCGCTCGAGCTCCTCCCGGAAGACGACCTCTTCGATAGAGCGGTTGCTGTAGAGCAGACGCATCGGGATAGTGAGCCTCCGGTCGGCGGCGTACTCGGCCATCC
>JAKIWY010000286.1 GCA_022749835.1 Thermoplasmata archaeon
GTGGCGCTCGGCGGAGGGCGCGACGGGAAGATCTCCGCCCTGCGCATGCACAACGTGAACGGCGGCTCGTCGTCGCTGCGCGCTCCCTACCGGATACCGAACCGAAAGCTCGACAACGAGCTCTCCGATTCCCCGCTCCCGCAGGGCCCCTACCGTTCGATCGCCGCCGCGATGAACAACTTCGCCCGGGAGTCGGCGATCGACGAATTCTGCCGGAGGGCGAAGATCGACCCTCTCGACTTCCGACTCAAGAATATCGAGGACGAGCGACTCCTCGACGCCACCCGCAAGGTGGCGGAGATCTCGGGGTGGACGCGTCGCATGGCGAAACCGGGGACGGGCTTCGGGCTCGCCGTCGGCCTCGAGAAGGGCGCCCGAGTCGCGACCGTCGCCGAGGTGAGGGTCGACGACGAACGTCGGGTGAAGGTCGAAGTGGTCTCCACGGTCGTCGATGCCGGTGCCATCGTCCACCCGAAGAACCTGCGGGCCCAGGTCGAGGGGGCGATGATGATGGGGCTCGGCGGCGCCCTCTTCGAGCGGGTCCGCTTCGACGCCGGAGCCGTGACGAATCCTCGCCTCTCCGCGTACCGCGTGCCGAGGTTCTCCGACCTGCCAAGGCTCGTCGTGGAGCTGATCGACCGCCGGGACATCCCGCCGGCGGGCGCCGGGGAGACGCCGCTCATCGCGGTCGCTCCGGCGCTGGGAAATGCGCTGTTCGACGCGAGCGGGATGCGCCTCCGCGAGCTCCCGCTCGTCCCGAGCGGACGCCTCGGCACGGAACGATCCGGCTAGCCGTCGGGACTAACCCTCGCCGGGCGCGGCCGCCCCGTCAAGGCTCTCCCCCTGGAGGGCGTCCTGGCGCCGGATCATCGATTCGAACGCGTCGCGGTCGAAGCGGACCCTCGCCACGAACTCCTCGGAGCCCTCGGCGTCGGGGGCCCTGCGGTACGTCGGGGCGCTCCCGGGATCGCCCTCCTCCACACGGACGGCCCCCTCGGCTGCGAGAGTGCCGAGCCACCCGGCCACCACCTCGGGCCCCGGCGGCGGGTCCGGGCCAGCCCAGCTCTCCCGGAGCGTCTCGGGGTCGAGCGCCTCCCCGTTCGAGAGTCGGCCGAGGATGTGCGCCCTTCCGAGGGCGAGGCGATGGAGCTCCGCCTCCCCGACCTCCGGAGGCTTCGCTCCCGGCCCCTCGCCCGCCCCCCGGCGACGCCGGTGGATCGTGCGACCGATCGCGAGCGCGCCGAGGGCGACGGCGGCGCCGCCGAGCGCGACGGCGAGGTACGGGGGGCTCGGGCTGTGGCCGGCCGTCGAGACGGGGAGCGGTCCGAGCAGCGGCTCGCCCCATTCGCTGATCACGTACACCGTTCCCGGCCCCTCGGAGTAGCTATAGTTGACCCAGACCAGCGACTCCGTGCCCGCAAGCTCCACCCACGAGGTGGCGTTCTCCTCCCCGGAGGAGCCGACAAAGCGGACCTCCACGAACCCGGGCGGTGCCGGATTCCCGAAGCGGTCCGATATCCGGTAGAGCGTATCGTTCATCCCGGGGAGCTCCGCGGTCGTCGGATGGTTCAAGAGCAGGTGCAGGTGGTCCGGGCCGACGCGAAGCGTGAGGTTGCCGGAGAAGACACCGAGCATCGGCAGCCCTCCGGAGGAGAAGGCGACGTTCAGCGTCCCGGCCGTGGCGGCGTCCAGCGTCAGGTTGAGCTGGCCGGACGACCACGCCCCGCCCGGCACGACGAACGATCCGTCCGGCTGCGTCGGTACCGGGCCGAGACCGCTCACGTTCACCCAGAACGGCCCTCCCGTCCTCGCTCCGAAGACCCGCAGGCTGAGGTTCCCGGCGTAGGAGGCCGCCGACGCACCCCCGGCGTCCCGCGCGCTCAGTGCGACTGGAAGCGGCGAACCGGCGACGAGCGACGTGGCAGCGGCCGGACAGGAAAGGTCGATCCCGGTCGCCGGACCGACCACGGCGTCGA
>JAKIWY010000287.1 GCA_022749835.1 Thermoplasmata archaeon
CGAACGACGGGCCCGGCCGAGCGCGATCGTGTTCCAGCCCCTGAGCTATCGGCAGGAGCCGATCTTCAACGCGCGCCTGGTCCCGGACGGGAAGACGATCCTCTACAGCGCGGCTCCCCTCGGCAACGTGCCTGGGATCTTCGCGGCCCGCATAGGTGTTCCTGGCTCAACGGGACTCGGTCCCCCGGATCTCCACCTCCTCGCGGTGTCGAGTCGAGGCGAGCTGGCCGTCCTTACGCACGCGCGCTTCATTGCGCACAGCTTCTTCGAGGGGACGCTCGCCCGCATGTCGTTCGACGCGGGCGCCCCGCGCGAGATCCTGGAACGCGTGCGCGAGGCCGACTGGTCCCGGGACGGGAAGGACCTGGCGGTGATTCGGGAGCTCGATGGGACGGACCGTCTCGAGTTCCCGCCGGGCAAGACCTTGTTCAAGTCCGGTGGGTACTTGAGCAACCCGCGCTTCTCGCCGTCGGGGAACCGCATCGCCTTCTTCGAGCACCCCTGGAAGTGGGACGATCGAGGGCTCGTCGCGGTCGTAGACCTAGCGGGGAAGAAGACCGTTCTCTCGCAGGGCTACTGGGGCGAAGAGGGCCTCGCCTGGTCGAGAAGCGGAGCGGAGGTGTTGTTCTCCGCCGGGACGGCGTACAACAACTTCAAGGTATACGCAGTGGACCTCGCTGGGCATCGCCGGGAGGCGCTGGCGAGCGCCGGCGGCCTCACGATCCAGGATGCTGCCGAGGATGGCCGCCTGCTCGTCACCAGGGACGACATCCTTCAGCGCATGCCGGTCCTCCCGCCCGGCACGAGCGCAGAGCGGGATCTTTCCTGGCTCGACTACTCCGAGCCCACAGCGCTCTCCCCGGACGGAACGTCGCTCCTGTTCAGCGAGGAGAGCGGCAGCCTCGGCGTCAACTACGCGGTCTGCCTGCGCCAGACCGATGGCTCGCCGGTGGTTCGTCTCGGCGAGGGCCAAGCAGAAGACCTCTCCCGCGACGGACGGTGGGCCCTCGGCGTTGTCCCGACCTCGCCCCCACAGCTTGTGATGTATCCCACGGGTGCCGGTGAAACACGGGTGCTGCCCCGTGGACCGATCGCCGACTACCACTCCGCAAGGTTCTTCCCAGACACGCGGCGAATCCTGGCGTGCGGCCACGAGGATGGGCACGCCGTGCGGTGCTACGTGCAGGGCGTATCCGGCGGGGAGCCTCGGCCGGTGACGCCCGAGGGCACGAGCGACGGGATCGTCTCACCAGATGGGAAGGCGATCCTGGTCAAGCAAGGTGTCGAGGGCTGGTGGCTGTATCCCACCGAGGGGGGGGCTGCACACGCTGTTGCCGGCTCGACGTCCCGCGACTCGATCATCCGGTGGTCGGCGGATGGCCGCTCGGTGCTCGTTTTTGCGTCGCCGTCGGTGCCCGCCCGTATTGAGAGTCTCGACCTTGGAACGGGGGCGCGAAAACCGCTTCGGACCATCGGCCCGCAGGACCTCGCGGGAGTCTTGGGGATCGACCCGGTCCTGATGACCGAGAACGAGCAGGCGTACGCGTACGGGACCAACATGATGATCTCGCATCTGTTCCTTGCCGAGGGCGCCCGGTGATCCTCGCCCCCAATACCCGTGTCGGACCCTACGAGATCATCGCGCCGCTCGGCAAGGGTGGGATGGGCGAGGTGTGGCGGGCGCGGGACACGCGCCTCGGGCGGGAGGTGGCGCTGAAGTTCCTGCCTTCCGACTTCGCGGACGACCCGGAGCGGCACGCCCGTTTCGAGCGCGAGGCGAAGGTACTGGCCTCGCTCAACCACCCCAACATTGCGGTGCTCTACGGGCTGGAGCATCTCGACGGGCAGCACGCGCTTGCGATGGAGCTGATCGAGGGCGAAGGGCTTGACGAGCGGATCGCTCGGGGGCCGATTGCGGTTGAGGAGGCGGTCCCGATCGCGCTGCAGATC
>JAKIWY010000288.1 GCA_022749835.1 Thermoplasmata archaeon
CGCCGCCGACACGCCCGAAAGCGCCGGGGTCGCCTACGCGGTCGCGTGGGTCGCCGCGAGTTGGGGGTACGCGGTCGCGTGGCCGGCGCTGGCCGCGGGAGTCTCCCTCTCGCTCATCTTCCTAATCTGGGTTCCCCCCACCGGGGCTTCGGAGGGCTCCCGCGAACGGCCCGGGGGTCACGGAGCGCCCAGGCGGCCAGAACCGGGCGAGAGTCTCGCCGCAAGTCTCCCCCCGCCGACTGAGACGTACGGTCAAACCTAAGTAGCGCACCCCGCCTCGCCGGCCCGGGGGTCGCCGTTGTCCGTGCAGATTGCCCCCCCGAAGGGGGTCGGGGGGCCGGAGCGTTGCCTAGGCGCCTTGTCGGACGCCTTGGCCGCCATCGCGCTCTCCGTTCCCGGGGGACGGGTGGAGAACTGCCTTGGGGCCCGGTTGATCCTATCGGGACTGCCGTTCGAGGCCCTCAACGTCGCCTTCGCCCCTCCGAGGCTCTCGGATACCGAGGAGGTGATCGACCGTGCCGAACGACTGTTCGACGGCCATCGGGTCCCCTGGCGCTTCGAGATCCCCGCGGAACGCGCGACCGTTCTTGGCCCTCTTCTCAACACCAAGGGCCTCACGGAGGTCGAGAGGCAGCCGGGGATGTTCATGCCGGACCTCGACCGGCCGATGCCGCCGACGCCCCGCGGGCTCACGATCCGCCGAGTCGAAGGATGCGAGGAGACCCGACGGTTCATGGCGACCGGTCGCGAGGGGTTCGGCCTTCCGTACATCAAGGAGTTCGACGAGCTATCGCTGGACGGAACGCTCGACGTGACCGGCTACCTCGGGTGGATCGGCGAGAAACCGGTCGCCACCTCGATGCGGTTCACCGCCAGCGGGGTCGCCGGGGTCTTGTTCGTCAGCACGCTTCCCGAGTACCGCCGTCGTGGATTCGGCGCCGCGATGACCTGGCGGGCCGCGCTCGAGGGCCGCCACGAGGGCTGCCGGGCGAGCTTCCTGCAGGCCTCCGAGATGGGGTATCCCGTCTACGAGAGGATGGGCTACCGAACGATCGTCGAGACGCTCAGTTACCGGCACCCGGAGCCGTGAGCCCGCGCTTCCGCTAGCGCACCGCCTTCACGACGAGCACCGGGCACAGCGAGTGGTGGACGAGCCCATCCGACGTGCTCCCGAGGAACAGCCGGGCGCTGCGGGAGAGCCCGCGGGCCCCGACGACCAGAAGGTCGGGCTTCTCGCGCTCGACCGCCTCGAGGATCCGGTCGACGACGACCCCCTCGACCACCGCCGTCTTGACCGTCCGGACCCCCCGGCGCTTGGCCTTGTCCGCGCTCGTCTCGACCAGGTGCCGTACGGCGGCCATCTCCTCGTCGGTCACCGGCGCTGGGAACGGGGCGGACGGGGCGTAGGCGACGTGCGGGGGAACTACCGAGAGGATCGACAGTTCGGCGTCGTAGGTCTTGGCGAGGTCGGCCGCCGCCAGGAAGGCCCTCTCGCCGCTCTCCGAGCCGTCCACCGCGACCACGATCTTTCGGTACATGGTGGGGTGAACCTCGCCGTTCGGCATAAACCCCGGCTCTACCCGGCTTGACGGGGAGCCCGAAGCACCCTACGGGGCCAGCGCCTTGAGGTTCTTGGAGACGTGCGCCTGCTTCTCCTTCTCGGTGAGGCCGCGCATGTGGATGGACAGCGAGATCGTGCCGTTGAGCTCGAACTTGTCGCTGAGGAACGGCACCTTGAGCGAGACGTGCTCCATCCGCACGTCGAGCTGGCTCTGACGGTCGATCAGCGCCTGGATGATTCCGTCGAACGGATTCGTCGTCGTGTCGCTCGCCATCGTCGACTGCCCCATGCGGCGGCCATAGGGCATTCGGTACATAGACGTTCGGCCCCGGGCCGGACCGGGCCGAACGGGCCCTCCCCGGTTCGCGAAGTCGCGTC
>JAKIWY010000289.1 GCA_022749835.1 Thermoplasmata archaeon
CGGAGCGCGCTCGCATCGATCAGCGATCCGTCGAACGCCTGCACGAAGCTCTCCCGCCGCTCGTCGTACCCCCGGTAGAGGATCGCGGTGCGGATCTCCGCCGCGACCTGCTTCCACCGCTCGACGGAGCCGGTCTGACCGAACGTCTCGGCGAGCCGGATCGCCCGGTCGAGAGCGACCCAGCACATCAGCTTCGAATGGACGTAGTGGGCGGGCTCCCCTCGGATCTCCCAGATCCCGTGGTCTCTCAACGCCCACAGCTCGGTGACGCGGTCCGCGAGCCGCTCGAGCGTCTTCCAGTGTCCCCGCACGAACGCCGGGTCGACGCGCTCGAGCATCAGCGCCGAGTCGAGGATCTCTCCGTAGATGTCGAGCTGACGCTGCCCGAACGCTTCGTTGCCGATCCGGACCGGTGGGGATTGTGCGTATCCTTCGAGGTGGACCAGCTCCACCTCCTCGGGGGTCGGCTGGCCGTCCAGACGGTAGACGACCCGCAGATCGTCGCCCGGCGAGAGCTCGGCCGCGCGCGCCAAGGCCCACTCCACGTAGGCTCGAGCCTCCTTCACGTGGCCCAGCAGGAGGAACACTTGGGCGGTGAAGGCGGCGTCGCGGATCCAGACGTACCGGTAGTCCCAATTGCGCCTCCCCCCGATCCACTCGGGGAGCGAGGTCGTCGGGGCCGCGACGAACACTCCGGAGTCGGCGGGGCTGAGCAGCTTCAGCACGAGTTCGGAGCGTTCGACCCACGGCAGCCAGCGGGCCGCTACGCGCCGTAGCGGCGCCTCGGGCGGAGAGACCCAAGATCGCCAGTAGGCGTCCGTACCTGCCAATAGCTGGGCCGGGGAGGGCTCCGCGGGTGGGTTCCCGCCCCAGTTGAGTTCCAGGAAGAGAGGCGTTCCCGGCGAGACCGTTCCCCTGGAGACGACGGTGTCCCCCGAAGCGCTCCAGGGCCACGGCGAAGTGAACGCCATCCGCGCCCCCTTCGTCTCCGCGATGGCGAGATCGTCCCGGAAGCTCCATCGGGAGGGCTGGCGGCCGTAGTCGAAGCTCGGCTGCGCGCGGAGGGAGAGCTCCACCGAGCCCCCTCGCGCCTCCAGGCGGCGCAGGATTCGCGGATCGGCAGTGGGGGGGAGCATCGGCCCGACCGGCATGAAGTCCGTGAGGGTCAGCACGCGACGCCGCTCTAGCTCGAAGAAGGTCGTGAGGACGTTCGTTCCGTGGACGTACTGCTGATGGGAGAGGTACGGCCCGCTCGGCCGCACCTCGTGGAACCCCCCGCGTCGACGGTCGAGGAGCCGGGCGAAGACGCTCGCGCTGTCGAACCGGGGGAAGCAGGCCCAATCGATGGAGCCGTGGCGCGAGACGAGCGCGGCGGTCATCTGGTTCCCGATGAGGCCGTAGTCGTACTGCGAGAGCCAACCGGGCTCGCCGTCCGGAGTCGGGGTCACCGGACGGGCGGGGGAGCACGTGCCGGCATCGGGGGCCGGCAGCGTCGGCCCATCCGGCTCGGCGGAGTGAGGGGCGGGGTCGACCTCGAACGGGACGCCCGGCCGACGGGCCGAGCCCGAGACGTTCTGCGGCTCGGCGAGGTTCCCTCCCGTCTCCGGCGCCGAGGGTCCGGTCGCCCTGGCGGGCAAGGGGCCACCGGTCATCGTCGGACCGCCCGGGCCCTCTCCAGGACTTCGACGACCCGTTTGTTCACCTCGGCCGTGATCGCATCCCGCTCCTCGGGCCTTCGCAGCATGAGCGTGAGCAGCAGATCGGTCGACTGGGCGGACCGACTCTTGGTCGTCAGGACGGGAGGGAACCGCTGGTCGAGACGAAGCCGAAGCTTCGAAAGGCTGCGCAATAGGTCGCCCTCGAACGCCGGGAGGTCGATGTTGGCGTTGAGGGTGATCGGGA
>JAKIWY010000029.1 GCA_022749835.1 Thermoplasmata archaeon
GCCACGTCCCCCTCACCGGCCTGACGGACCCGGCCCGGGCCCAGCAGCGTGGCCGGAATGCTGTTGACCCCGCGGACCACCCACTCCTGCGGACGGGCCCAGCCCCCCGAGGAAAGCCCCTCGAGGAGAAGCGGTTCGATCTCAAGACCGTTCCCGAGAGCGAGGATGGGCGTGGGGGCCAGTAGCCTACGGGCGATCTGGGCCCCTGCGGTCGCGAGGTCGTAGCTCTTGACGGTCAAGAGGAGTGCGTCGGTCGAATACCGGTCGGGAAGGTCGGTCGCGGCCTCGAGGGGGAAGGTCCCTTGGATCTGGCCCTCCACGTGGAGCCCATGGGCGTTGATCTCCTCGACGTGCTCCCGCCGGGCGACTAGGAGGATGTGATGGCCTCCGCGGGAGAGACGAGCGCCGAGGAGCGACCCGACGGCGCCGGCGCCAAAGACCACGACGCGCAATCGACGCTCCCTAGTCTAGCCGAGCTTGCGGAGGTCGGAGAGCGGTGGGGGCTTTCCCCACTCCTGGCGGAGCGTGGCGAGGAGCCCCTCGTAGTAGCGGACCTGCTCGCGTGCCTGCTTGAGCTGGGCCGCGAGGCGTTCCTCCTCCACGGCGAGCCGTGAGGCCTCCGCTTCGGCCTGCTCGAGGGCGAGCAGGAGCGCCTGATGCCTACCGTGCAGAGAGGTTGGGGCCGTGCGAGGCATGCACCGTTCCGCTGGTGGTCCGGGTCCGGGCGGCGTCCAGGATCGCCTGGGAGTAGTCCCCGAGCTTGGAGAGCTCCCGCTTGAGACGGCGCAGACGCTTCTCGAGCTGGAGGCGCTGCTCCCGGGTCTCGTTGAGGGAAGCCTCGAGGAGCTCGAGGCGATGGCGCCACTTGTCGCGCTCCAGGACGCTCACGAGGACGGAGTCTACGTCCATGGGGCATTCCTGCCGACGCCGGTTCATCGGATGAGGGTTTCGGCGCAGGACTCGGATAGCGTTGCCGACCGTTCGGCTGGGCGAGCCGTGGGGCGCGACCACGCAAGGGGGTCCGGGAAACCCTAGCACGCCCTCTCGGGTTCCGAGAGATCGCGGTGGGTTCCGGGGTCATTCGTGCGCCGTCGGTCTCCCGGTTCGGGACCAAGGTTATGTCGGCGGGGGCATCGACGCCCCCGGAGTCGGTCATGTCGGGAGCTCGGAAGATCGTCGTGCTCGGCGCAGGAAACGTCGGCGGAACGCTCGCCCAGCGCCTCGCGGAGTCCGACCTCGCGGAAGAGGTCGTCCTCATCGACATCATCGAGGGCCTTCCGCAGGGCAAGGCGCTCGACATCCAGGAGTCGGCCCCGATCCTCGGCTTTTCGACCCGGGTCTCGGGTTCGACCTCGCTCGATGCGCTCGCGGGGGCGGATATCGTCGTGGAGACGGCCGGGCTAGCGAGAAAGCCCGGGATGAGCCGATCCGACCTTCTGACGAAGAACGCCGAGATCCTTAGGGGCCACGCGCTCGCGGTGCGAAAACACGCCCCCGAGGCGATCGTCCTCATCGTCACGAACCCGGTGGATGTCATGACCTTCTGGTTCCGCGAGGTGAGCGGGCTTCCTCCCGGGCGGGTGTTCGGCGAGTCCGGCACCCTGGACACGGCCAGGTTCCGAACGTTCGTCGCCCAGGCGCTCCACGTCGCGCCGCGCGACGTCACCGGCTTCGTATTGGGAACTCACGGGGACACGATGGTGCCGTTGCTCTCGCTGACGAGCGTCTCCGGGGTGCCGCTCACCCAGCTGCTCAAGGCCGACCAGCTCGCCGCGATCGTCGAGAGGACGAAGAAGGGCGGGGGGGAGATCGTGGAGCTTCTCAAGATGGGGAGCGCCTTCTACGCCCCGTCCGCCGCTCAGGCCGAGCTCGTCCGGGCCGTGGTCCTCGACGAGCGTCGCTTGGTCCCGGTCACCGCGCATCTCGAGGGCGAATTCGGTCTCAAGGGGTTGTGCATCGGCGTGCCGGCGATCCTCGGCCGTTCGGGGATCGTCCGCGTCGTCCCCGTCGACCTGAGTCCTTCCGAGCGGACGGCGTTCGACGCCAGCGCCCAAGCCGTCCGGGCGGACCTCGCCGTCCTGGCGGCCCTGCCTCGGGCCGCCTAGAGCGCAACAGTTCAGCCTTCGGGCTCATGAGAGGATCGGCCTCGCGGACCTTCCCTCGATCCAGCCTTCGACTGAGCGACAGTTTCGCGATTCAACGAGCCGACTCGCCTCCGCTGGTACGCCCTTCGGCCCACCCGCCGAGGTGGAGGTCCGCTCTCCCCGCGCGTCAGTTCCGATGTGTTCCATCGTACCTCGTCTTCAACGAGCTTCATTCCGCGATGAACGATGTTCTTCGCGGCATTCAGGTCCCTGTCCATGGTGAGCCCGCACGGGCACCGATGGACACGGTCCCTGAGTGTCAGAGCAGGGTCGGCCCGTCGGTCATACACCCATCACAGCTGAGTCGTTCCTCGCGACGGGACGAGCACGCAACGTTGCGACCGGGCGGCCGCCTTGTAGGTGGTCAGTGGTCGGAGCATCCCCCATCCCGCTTCTGTTATCCTCTTGGCGAGACGGTTTCCTTCGATCAGCTCCGAGGCGTCCAGGTCCTCGAAGGCGACCAGGTCGAAGCGGCGGACCCACTCGGTCGAAAGTTGGTGGCTCCTCCAGCGGCGCTGGCGACGCAGTCGGGCGTGGAGCCGCGCCACCTTCCGACGCTGCCGTCCATACCGCTGTGAGCCTTTCTTTCTGCGGGCGAGTGTTCTCTGAGCTCGCTGCAGCTTGCGTTCCGACTCTCTCTGGAGTGGGGAGGGCGCGATCCGCTCCCCGTTCGAAAGGGTCGCGACCGGGTTCACACCGAGGTCGATACCGACCGGGTGCTCGGGTCGGGTCGGCGGGGGTGGGGGAGGGTCCGGGAGTTCGGCCGAGAGGATGACATACCATTGGTCACCCTCCTGGCGAACCGTGACCGACTTCACGACGGCGTCCGCCGGGAGAGGTCGGTGGATCCGGATCGGGATCGCTCCAATCCTTGGGACCGCAAGCCGTTCGGTCCGGCCTCGACCGGGATCCACGGGGTTCCGGCGAGGGTAGAACGTGAAGGAGGTGGTGGGGTGGCGCGCTGAGCGGAATCGAGGGAACCCGGGCCGTTCGCCGGCCCCATGGCGGCGAAATAACGCTCGATAGGCGAGATCGAGGCGTTGCAGGGCGTCCATCTCGACCGCGAAGGAGAGCTTCCCGAGACCCCCGGAGTCGAACGCTCTCCACGCCTTGAGCAGGTTCTGCTGGTCGAGGTACGTTTCGGTTCGGTGCTCCTTCCGCCACGCGTCGACCCGACGACCGAGGGCGTAGTTCCAGAGGAAGGAAAGTTCGGAAAGATGATGGTAGAGGCACGGAAGCTGATCGGCGAAGGGGTAGAGTCGGTACTCGAAGGTACGGCGCGCAGCGACCACCTCTCGGGCGAGGAGGAGCCATGCGGTCGAAGGTCGTTTCTCCCTTAGTGAATGATGAAATGTGCACGCCGATTTCGGAGGATCCAGCCAGGAAGCTGAGCAGTTACCGTAGAGCTATCCCCCCGTCCCCCTATCCCGCGGAGGGGCCGGGCGCCGATGGGGGAGACGTTTGACTGCGTGGTCGTCGGAGGCGACCCGGTGGGGGCGGCCTTGGCGTCACGGCTCGCTTCCGGCGGTCAGCGCGTCGGGTGGCTTTCTTTCGTCCCTAAAGGCGGGGAGGCCACCCGGGGAGCCTCTGTGCTTTGGCATCCCGTTGGATCTCGGCGAGCGGACCCGAATCTCGTCGAGATGCCGACCGACCGTCGATTGGTCGAGCGGCGCATAGGACTGACGCACGGCAAGTCCACCCTGACGCTCGAATACCGCGGAAGCCCGGAGGCTCTCTCCCAGGCACGAACCGTTGCTCCTGAGCGCATCGGACCCTGGTTGCGCGACCTTGCGGTGCGGTCGGGGGCCACGAACCTCGGAGGGGGGGACGCGTTCGAGGTTACCACCGGATCCCGGGGGGATTCGCCGACGATCACTTTCGGTGGATCGACGCTCGGTGCGAGGGTCGTGGTCGTGACCGATCCCGAGGCTGCGGCGCGGATTCCCCACCGATCCCAGGCGGTGCCCCAGGAGAGCCTAGCGTTCCGACGCCGCTACCACCTGTCGAGGGCGAGGCTCGATGAGCGGTTCTGCTCCGGGTCCGAGGAGGGCGCAAGCGTCGAGGCGATCCTGGGTCCGGTCGGCGGCTCCCCCATGACGACGGCCTATCTGCTCCCGCTCTCGGAGGGTTTCGAGCTTGGAGTGGCAATGCGGCCGGCTCCGCACGTTGACCGTGCGCAGTCCCTGCCCGTCGGACTCGAGGGGCTAGAGGAGCACCCGATGCTGGCTCCCCTTCTCGCTGGCGCCGAGCCCGTGGGCCCGTGGGGGAGGGCGGCAGCACCCGGCGGTGCGCCGCAGAATCCGACGCCGTCCCATGGCTTCCTTCTGGCGGGGGATGCGCTGGGTCTCTCGGGCGGTGGCGGAATCGTGTTGCCCGCTCTTGACCCCTGGCTCGCGAGCGCTCGGTGTGCCCAGCGGAGCGTGCAGCGGATCTTGCGTCAGGGGGGACGAGGATCGGGCGGCTACTCGGGCGAGCTGGCCCGCGACGGGCTCCTGGCCGAATCCGCCCGACACCGTGCGATCGCACGGCGGCTCGTCTGGAATCCCCGAATGCACCGCGAATACCCGACCCTGTTGTGCAAGTCGTTCCACCGACTGATGACCGAGACCGGCGGACCGAAGCAGTCGATCCGCTCGATCGTGCAAGCGTCCCGGCGCGCCGCCGGGGTCCGCACCCGCACCCTCCTCTTCGACGCGATGCGGGTCGGAGGCGCCCTGTGACCGAGGGGGCGGCGGCCGACGCCCAGGTGACCGGGGCCCGGTTCGTCGAGATCAAGCGTCGCCTCGCCACCCTGAGCTACCATACGGACTCCGCCGAGAACGCGCACATCACCGTGAAGCCCGAGATCTGCGCCCGATGCCCCCACTCCTTCTGCACCTTCGTCTGCCCCGCGGAATGCTACACGCGGATCGCCGGCAAGCTCGTCTTCCGTTACGAAGACTGTGTGGAGTGCGGGGCGTGCGACGTCGCCTGCGACCAGGGGTCGGTCACCTGGAACCTCCCGAGGGGCCCGTACGGCGTGAAGTACCGCTTCGGGTGAACCTCGGGGGCCGAACCCACGTTCCCATTGAGAGTCACCTTCAAGACCGCCCCGTGCGAGTTCGGGTCGTAGGTGAGACGACGGCGAGCGCGGAAGTCCCCATCGTAACGCCCCACCTGTTCCCGTACCGGGTGCGTGCCGGGCAGGAACGGATCTTAGAGAGCGTGCGTGAGCTCGGCCATACGGGGGGCGCGCTCCTCATCGACGCCGCCACCGGGAGCGGAAAGACGGTGGCGACGCTCGCCCCGTTGCTCGAGCACGCCGAGGCGGCGGACCACAAGGTCCTCTACCTGGTGCGAACGCACGCCCAGGAGAACCAGGTCCTCACCGAAGCGAAGGCGATCTCCCATCGCCTCGATAAGCCGCTGCTTGCCATCGGTCTCCAGGGCCGCCAGCGACGCTGCTTCCTCCTCGAGAACGTCGTCGACATGAAGGGGGCGACCGCCGAGGAGCACGGAAAGTTGTGCGCGGACCGGAAGCGCGCGACCGAAAGCTCGCTCTCGGGCGGCGTGCCGCTCGAGCCCCCGACGGAGATCCCCGAGGGCCAGACGGTCGAGCTCAACGACCTGGACGGCTGCCCGTACTACGCCCGGGTCCTCCAGTCGGACATGGACGCCCTCACCGAGCGCTTCGCCGCGAAGCCCGCGAGCCCGAGGGAGTTCGAGGCGTACTGCCGCGGGGAGAATTTGTGCCCGTACGAGCTATCGAAGAAGCTCGCGGCGAAGGCGCGACTGGTCACGGCGCCCTACGCCTTCTTCTTCCACCCGCACATCCGCCCTTCCCTGCTGAACTGGATGGGGGTCACCGCCGACCGCGTCGACCTGGTCATCGACGAGGCGCACAACCTTCCGGACCATCTGCGCGATCTCGCCAGCGTCTCGCTGGCCCGTGAATCGATCCGTCGAGCCCGCACGGAACTCATCGACCACGGCGACTTCCAGCTTCCCGATGGCCCCGGGGCCGTCCGACTCATGGAGGTGTTCGGCCAGGCGCTCGACGAACTGGCGGGGAAGCTCGGCAACGAGGAGGAGGCGATCCTGCCCCCGAACGCCCTCGAGGACCTGTCGCTGGCGGCGATCGGCGGCACCTCCCACCGCCTCGACACCTGGCTGGGTGCCCTCGTGGCGTGGGGCGAAGCCCTCCGGGAGGAGCGCCGGAAGAACCGGATGCTCCCGCGCTCCTGGGTGCACACCGTGGCGCTCGCGCTCCTCTCCTGGCCACAGCTCGAGGAGCCGTCGTACGTGAAGGTGATCACCCAGCGGCCCCGCGCGGCCGCGCTCGAGGCGTATGCGCTCAGCGCCGAGGCCTCCGCCCAACCGATCCTCACCTGCCACCTCTCCGTCCACCTCTCCGGGACGCTCGCCCCGCTCGAGGAGTACCGCGACGCGCTCGGGCTCGGGGACGGTGCCAAGCTGCTGAGCGTCCCCTCGACGTTCCCGCCGGAACATCGCCGCTTCCTCTACGACCCCGAAGTGACGACGCGCTACGAGGACCTCAAGAACGACCCGACGGCGATCTCGAGGATCGCCGACCGACTGGCCGACGTGCTGCGGGCACTGCCGGTCAAGACGGCCGTGTTCTTCCCGAGCTTCGATATGATGGAGCGCGTGCTCGAGGCCGGCCTCAAGTCGGAGCTCCCCGCGCCCGCGGTCATCGAGAACCGCTGGCTCTCCATGAGCGACCTCTGGCGCTCGGTCGAGGGTTTCAAGAAGGAGCCGGGCGGGGGCGTGCTGCTCGGGGTCACCGGGGGACGCATCGCCGAGGGGGTCGACTTCCCGGACGAGGAGCTCGAGGCGGTGGTGGTCGTCGGGATCCCGTATCCGAAGCCGACGGCCAAGCGGGAAGCGCTCCGCCGATTCTACGATGCGACGAACGGGCACGGCTGGGAGTACTGCGTCGAGGCCCCGGCCCAGCGCGCCATCCTGCAGGCGTTCGGGCGGATGATCCGCTCGGAGAACGACCGGGGGATCGGGATCCTACTGGACCGGCGCGCGCCGACGTTCGCCGCGCGTCTCCCCGGGCTCGTACCCATCGAGGACCTCACCGAGACCGCCCGGCGCTTCTACGGGCGCCGAACCCCGTGGGCGAAGGGCGTCCGGCTCCGCACGAGCACCCCCGGGACCTCCGGCGGGGCTGCCCAGGGATAGCCCTCCCCAAAGGAAATAGACGGGAAGCGCTCGCCCCTTCCGCGTGATCATCAGTCGCACGCCGCTACGCATCAGCTTCGCCGGTGGCGGCACGGACCTGCCGACGTTCTACCGGAAGTTCGGCGGGGGCGCGGTGGCGAGCGCCGCGATCGACCGGTACATCTACGTCATCGTCAACGACAAGTTCGACCGGTCGATCCGCGTCGCCTATTCGAGGACGGAGAACGTCGAGCGGCTCTCCGACCTCCAGCACGGTCTGGTGCGGGAGGCGATGCGGCTCACCGGGATCACCGATTCCCTCGAGGTCCACACCATCGCCGACATCCCCTCCGAGGGGACCGGGCTCGGCTCCTCATCGACGCTTACCGTCGGGCTCCTGAACGCGCTCTACGCCCACCAGGGCAAGACCCGCACCGCCAGCGAGCTCGCCGAGGAGGCGTGCCGGATCGAGATCGAGATCCTCGGGGGAACCTTGGGAAAGCAGGACCAGTACATCGCCGCCTACGGCGGGGTCGAGTACTTCGAGTTCCTCGCCGACGAGACGGTCCGGGCGGAGCCGATCCCCCTCTCGGGCGAAGAAGGCTCGGCCCTCTCCTCGTATCTTTCTCTCTACTACACCGGGATCTCCCGGCAGGCGCAGTCGATCCTGAAGCCGATGGATGCCCGAACCGACGAGAACAAGGAGCCGCTCGTCCGACTGCGCGAGCTCGCCCGGGAGACCCGGGACGCTCTCTCCGCGCGCAATTGGGCGCGCCTTGGCGAGCTGCTCGACGACGGCTGGAAGATCAAGCGCAACCTGTCGAAGGGGATCACGAACCCGGCGATCGACATCGCCTACGACCGGGCGAAGGCGGCGGGGGCGTACGGGGGCAAGATCACCGGGGCCGGCGGCGGGGGGTTCCTGCTCGTCGTCCACCCGCCGGAAAGAAGCCATCAAATAGCGGCCGCCCTGTCGCCGATGACGAGGCTCCCGGTGCGCATCGCGCCCGAGGGCTCATTGATCGTCTTTAGGGGACGGTGAGCTTCTCATGACGGGTATCGAGCCGTACGTCAAGCGCTACGTCGAGGAGACCCGCGCGGCCCTGAGCGATCCCTACCTCGCCCATGCCGTTGAGAAGATCGTGCCGATCCTCCTCAAGGCGCGCGAGGAGGGCCGAACCATCTTCTTCTTCGGGAACGGCGGGAGCGCCTCGACCGCCTCCCATTTCGTGGTCGACATCGGAAAGGCCACGATGCGCGGGGACGGCCGGCGTTTCCGGTGCGTGGCGCTCGTCGACAACGTCGAGAGCCTGACCGCCTGGGCGAACGACAGCGACTATTCCGCCGTCTTCTCCGAGCAGCTTACCAACCTCGCCCAACGCGGGGACGTCGCGGTGGGGATCAGCGGGAGCGGCAACTCCCCCAACGTCCTCAAGGCGGTCGAGCTCTCCCGCAAGATGGGTCTTACGACGGTCGGCTTGACGGGGATGGGCGGGGGGAAGCTCAAGTCGATGGTCGACGTGCCGGTGGTCGTCCCCTCCAACAGCATGCAGCACACCGAGGACGTCCACCTCCTTCTTTGCCATCTGTTGACCGCCTACCTGAGGGACGAGGCGCCGGCCGCACCGCGCGTGGAATGATCGTCAGAGTCCGGGACTACATGGTGCTCGAGGTCGAGCACCTCTCGAGCGCGACGACGGTCGGCGAAGCGATCGACCGATTGACCCGGAGCCGCCACCACGGCCTGCCGGTCACCGACTCGGGGGGCCGGCTGGTGGGATTCGTGAGCGCGAAAGAACTTCTGCGCAACGCGAACCACCGCGAGACCCCTTTGGGCCAGATCATCCGCGCCGGCACGTACACGGCGACGCCCGAGATGGCGATCGACGACGTCGCCCGGATCATGTTCCGCTTCGGGTTGCGCGACCTACCCATCACGGACGAGGACGGAAGGCTCGCCGGGGTGATCTCGAACCTGGACATCGTCCGCTCGCATTTCGAGCGCGCCTCCCCGGCGAAGGCGGAGACGCTCAAGGCCCTCCTGACCGAGCGCTACCAGCTTCCGTTCTCTTTCCGGCGCGGCCTGGTACCGATCTCGCATCTGACCCCGACCCAGTGGAAGGTCTTCGAGGACGAGCTCGAGGGCCGACGCTACGAGCTCGAGCGCGGCTTTGCCGAGCCGGTCCTCGTCGTGCAGAAGGGGGAGAAGTGGATCCTCGTCGACGGCCACCATCGCGCTTTGGCGGCACGCGAGATGGGACTCGCTCAGCTGCAGGCGTTCATCCTCACCTGCGACAAGCCCGACGAGTTCGTCCATACCGAGCTCGGGCTCGAGCGCCTGGCCCGCGACCACCACCTGAACTCGCTTGACGACATCGAGATCGACCGGGCGGCCCACCACCCGCTGCTCGAGGTGACGACCCAGCTGATCCGGCGCGTCGAGCCGCTCGACGAGAAGCTGCCCCCTGGGGCGCTGTAGACCGCTCGACCGATTCGTACCTTGGCGACTTCAAGCTCGGCCCCCCACTGACCGTCGCTCAAGATGTCCGGATACCAATCACCCGCCCTCCGCGGGGCCCGCCCGGTGCTCACGAGGGAGGGAGGGCTCACCTTGGCACTCGCGGGGGGTGTGGCGGCGGCGGCTTCCGGAGGTGTCGCCCTCGCCGTCGGACCTTCCGCGAGCGCCGGCTCTGTGGCTTGGTCCCCCCCGGTCCCCTTCCTGCTGCTCGGCGCCGGCGCGCTGCTCGTCGCAGGGTCGCTCCTCGCCGGCGGCAAAGGCTGGCGGGAGATCGCTCGGGCGTACGCCCCGCAGCTCTACCCCTCGGGGAGCCTCTCCCTGCACCTCACGCTGCTCGTCTCGGGGATCGTGGGGTCGGTCGCCGTCTACGCCGGGATTGTGGACGACTTTTCGAACGCGCAGCCGGTCGCGGCTGCACCCGGCTCGGCGGCGGCTCTTGAAGGGGACGCACTGCTCGCCGGGGCGACGTTGCTCCTGTGGCTGCTGGCGCTGGCGATCGCCCTCGGTCTCCGAAAGGCGTTCGCCATGGCGAGAGCCACCGACTCCGCCTCGGGCACCGACGTCTATTCGGGGAACCCCGCGGCTCCGACCACCGCGGCGTGGACACCGATCTTCGAGCCTCTCGGCCGTTCGTCGGGGCGTCCCGACCGCCGGACGGTTCTGTTCGGCGTGACCCTGGTCGGATCTCTCGGGGCGTCGGCGTCGATCCAGATGGTGCAGTTTGCCGCGGCACCGGTGCCGGCCGCCGCCTGGTTCGCTTCGCTACTACTCCTCCCGTTCTGGGTCGCCGGGGTCGCCGCAGCCCTTGCGCTCACCGACCGGACGATACGGGATCTTGAGGAGCGCTACGGCTCGGCGACGCGGGGGGACCCGCATGCCGGGGGGCCGCTAATCGCGGGTTCCCCGACAGGCCCCCCGGAGACCGCTCCCCGTTCCCCGACCGCGGGATTCGTACACTAAGGATATCAAACAGGCCCGGGTCGCACGACGCAGGGGTGCGCTTCTCGTTGTTCAGCCCCGGCCCGAACGGCCGGA
>JAKIWY010000290.1 GCA_022749835.1 Thermoplasmata archaeon
CGACTCTTGGACCACGGAGCTTTGACCCCGCCGTTTGGGGGCCAATGGAAGGATTAATACCCGGAAATCCACCAGCGCCATCCAGATGCCACGATCGCCCGCGGATCCCACCAGCGCCGCCGAGACGGAGCCCCGGTCGGCCGAACGGGCCGCGGAACCGAAGCGTCAGGTCCTGAACGCGGGCGTGGTCGCCTTCAATGAGGAACGCCACGTCGAGTCGGCCTTGCGCTCGCTGCTGCGGCAACCGCTCCCCGAGGGATTCCGCTGGGGAACGATCTGGGTCGTGGCGAGCGGATGCAGCGACCGGACCGTCTCCATCGTGCAGAGCGTCGCCGCCACCGAACCGCGTGTCGTTCTCGTCGAGGAACGGGTGCGACGGGGAAAGGCCCAGGCGCTCGCCGAGGTGTTCCGACGAGCCGAGGGAGGGTTCCTGGTGCTGCTGAACGCGGACGCGCTCGCCCACGATGGGGCGCTAGGGGCGCTGCTGGACGCCGCGGTCGGCTCCACGATCCCAGCGGCCGTGATGGCCCGACCGGTCGTTCCCGAACGAAGCGCCCGTGGTGCCTTCGGAGGGGCGATAGAGCTCCTCTGGGCGTTGCATCACGAGCTCCACGTGGAGATGATAGATCGCGGTGAGGGGACCCACCTGTCCGACGAGCTTCTGCTGTTGCGCCTTCGCCGGATGCCCGAGATCCCTTCTGGGGTGATCAACGACGGTTCGTTCCTCGGAGCTTGGCTGACACGGGAACGAGGGACGCTGCGCTACGCCCCCAATGCGCAGGTGTCGATCCAAGTCCCCCGCTCAATGAGAGAGCACCTCGTCCAGCGTCGCCGTATCCTCGCCGGGCATGCCCAGGTTGAGGCGTCGCTCGGGATCTCTCCCACCACGTTCCCCTCCTACTTCCGAGCGCATCCTTCGTCGGCGACCCAGCTGCTGCGCCGGACGCTCAAGGGCCGGCCGAACGGATCCCGCGACCTCCTCCTGCTCACCGTTGCTGAGCTCGCCGCCGTAGCCCTCTCCCTTTGGGCGAGGATCCCCCCGCGGCGCAACTTCGTGCTCTGGGAACGGGTGGGACTTCCTACGCTCTCTCCCCGACGCACCGAAGCGTAGGCTCGCCCCCGCCGGGCGCCGGACGATCCCCGATCGCGGGTCAGTTCGCGGTCAGCGTCACCGGGGTGGGGAGCAGGAGCGGCGCCCTCGGGGGGGCGCTGAAGTTGAAGAACCCGATGAGGGACGGGGAGTCGGTGATCTGCGGGGTGAGGTACGGCAATCCAAAGTTGTCCTCCGCGAACTTGAGCAGGCTCGCCGGGTCGAGCCGTTCGTGGGAGATCCTACCGGCCGGGGTCCACGGGGAGATCACGATGAAAGGGACGCGAAAGCCGTCGCCGACGGCTCCACGGGTCGGCGGTACGACCGGGTCCCAGAATCCCCCGTTCTCGTCGTCGAAGAAGAAGACGGCAGAGGAGTTGGCCACGGGGCTGGTGAAGATCTCGTTCAGCACCGCCACCGTCCAGTCTTCTCCGAGGGTGATGTTTCCCGGCGGATGATCGCTCACCGGGAAGTCCTGGGACGGGTCGATGTAGGTGATCGCCGGGGCATGGGGGCCCGAAAGGAGCCCTGCGAGCTGGCCCATCGGGACGATCCGCGAAGTAAGGCATGCGCTGTCGGCGACCGCCGGAACAAGGAGCGGAATCTGTGCGGCCCTAGGGCCAGCGTAGACGTAGCTCCACGGGATCCCGGCGTCCTCGAGCTGGTTCAGGAGGGTCGTGCCGGTGACGGCATTGGCCGGCGGTTGCGCGTCGGAGGTCCACGAGGTCTCGGTGAGGCCGAGGTCGAACAGACGGTTCGGCAGCGTAGGCCCGAGCACGCCGGCGAAGAATCGGTCGCC
>JAKIWY010000291.1 GCA_022749835.1 Thermoplasmata archaeon
CCAAAGGGATGATCGTGGTCCGCGAGTTGGAGAAGTTCATCCGCGCTCACCTCGATGCGGCGGGGTACATGGAGGTCCGCACACCGCTCCTCTTTGCCCAATCGGTCTTCGAGACGAGCGGGCACTGGGACCTCTACCGGGAGAACATGTTCCTATCGGAGGTCGACGGCCGGCAGTTCGGCTGGAAGCCGATGAACTGCCCCGGCGCGATGCTGCTGTTCGGTTCGCGCGCCCGCTCCTACCGGGAGCTTCCGCTGCGACTCGCCGAATTCGCGACGCTCCACCGGCTCGAGGCGAGCGGCACCCTGCACGGACTCACCCGGGTGCGGGAGTTCGTCCAGGACGACGCCCATCTGTTCGTCACCGAGGAGCAGGTCGAGCCGGAGCTACGCAAGCTCCTGGATTGGGTCGCCGAGGCGTTCTCGGCGTTCCGCCTCACGTACAGCTACGAGCTCTCGACGCGCCCCTCGAAGTTCCTCGGCGACCCCGCCGTCTGGGAGCGTGCCGAGACGATCCTGCGCCGCTTGCTCGACGAGGCGAAGGTCCCGTACCGAATCGGCGGCGGGGAGGGGGCGTTCTACGCCCCGAAGATCGACATCCACATCCGCGACAGCCTCGGGCGGCCGTGGCAGACGGGAACGATCCAGCTCGACTTCCAGATGCCGGCGCGATTCCATCTCGAGTACCAGGGGCCGGACGGGCTCCTGCACACCCCGATCGTCATCCATCGGACGATCCTCGGGACGTTCGAGCGGTTCCTCGGAGTCCTCCTCGAGCACGTCAACGGCCGACTACCCCCGTGGCTCTCCCCGGTCCAGGTCAGGGTGCTCCCGGTCAGCGACCGGCACGACGCCGCCGCACGGGGCCTCCGGGACGAGCTCGCCTTGGTCGGGTTGCGCGCCGACGTCTCGGAGGGGAACGAGACCCTGTCGAAGCGCGTGAGGGAATCCGAGCTCGAGAAGATCCCCTACGTCGCCGTCCTCGGCGACAACGAGGTCGCCCAAGGCAACGTCGCCCTTCGGGTGCGCGGGGAGAAGGGGCAGCGCTCCCTCTCCCGCCCGGAGCTCTTGCATCTCCTCCAGTCCAAAGTTCATAACCGAGAGTTCGACCCGTAGAGGCGAGGAGGTAGCAGCATGGCGGTGGTCCGAGGACGTTTCCCCCTGAGCCTCATCGGGGCGCCGTTGCGCTCGGGACCCATCGAGGGAGCGCAGCTGCTTCCGGCCGCCTTGCGGGCGGCCGGCGCGCTCGACTCCCTTAGACGTATCCCGGGGGGGGACCCGGTCGACGTCGGGGACGCGGTCTCGGTCGAGGGACCCGAGCCGATCGAAGGGTACCCCGAGCTCACGCGGGTCGCCCACGTCCGCACCTCACTGCTCGCTCTCGCCGGCTCGGTCGCCAAGGAGGTCCGCTCGGGGCGGACCCCGGTGGTCGTCGGGGGTGACTGCGTCGCGCTGCTCGGCGTCCTCGCCGGCGCACTCGACGGCCAGGCTCCCGCGCGACGCGTCGGGTTGGTCTCCCTGGACGGGGACGGAGAGTTCCGTCTCGCGACCAAGGGAGCGAGCGCCGAGATCTCGAGGCGCGTGCTGGCTCTTGCCGTCGGAAAGGGGGAGATCGGGATGTCCCGGCTCGCCCGGGAGCGCTTTCCGCTGGTCGAGGAGGCGGACGTCGTTCGCCTGGGGGCCCGCGCGCTCGACCCGGAGGAGCTCGAGGCGTTCGAGCGCAGCCGCATCCAGTTCACCCCCGTTGAGGAGCTCACCGCGCCCGGAGGGTTCGCGTCGGTAGGGATCAGCATCGGCAAGCGGGCACCGCACGTCAAGGACTGGGTCGTACACGTCAGCGCGAGTGTGCTCGACCCGGCGGTGGCCCCGATCGCC
>JAKIWY010000292.1 GCA_022749835.1 Thermoplasmata archaeon
AACCGGTCGGTCGAGACCGTCCAGAACGAGCTTCGCAAGGCGGTCCGTCCGCTGCTCGAGGGCTTCCCGACCGTGGAGAGTCTCATCCATGACCAGTAGGACGTACGGGGCACCCCTTCCCGGGATGCCGAAGGAGAAGCTTCCCGGCAAGCTGATCGTCGTCGAAGGCTCCGACGGCTCGGGCCGGACGACGGAGGTCGCGATGCTCAAGGAGTGGCTCGAGATCCAGGGTCACGCCGTCGTCGACACGGGGCTTCGCCGCTCGACCCTTGTGAGCGAGCAGATCGACCGGGCCAAGCAGGGCCACACGCTCGGCGCGACGACGCTCGGTCTGTTCTACGCCGCCGATTTCGCCGACCAGTTGGAAAACAAGATCCTCCCGTCCCTCGCGGCCGGCAGCACGGTCCTCGCCGACCGGTACATCTATACGTTGATGGCGCGCGCCGTCGCCCGGGGGGCTTCCCGGGAATGGGCCGAGGAGCTCTACGGTTTCGCGCTGATCCCCGAGCTCGTCGTCTTCCTGGACGCGCGGCCGGAGATCCTCCTGCACCGGTCGATCTCGAAGTACGGCTCGCTCGACTACTGGGAGTCGGGGATGGACCTGTGCCTCTCCCGCGACCGCTTCGAGAGCTTCTTCCTCTACCAGGCCCGGCTCCGCAAGGAGTTCGAGTGGCTCTCGAAGCCGTACGGCTTCCATCGGGTCGATGCGAACCGGAATCCGGCGCTCGTGCACATCGATGTGAAGCGGCTGGTCATGCCCCTCTACGGCCGCTCCGCCCCCCCAAGGCCCGCGACCCGGGCGAAGAAGAAGAAGGCGGCTCGCTCGACTACGGCGCGAGCCCGATAAGCTGCTTACGAGTCAGCAGCCACTGAAGGCGGCCGGCGGACGGCCGGACCGCCCGCCGGAATTCCAGGGACGCGCCTCCGGCCTTCGACAGGCGCTGGAGCGAGATCGCTTCTCCCGTGAGCGCGAGCCCGATGAACTCCCCGAGCGTCGGCTCGTGACCGACCAACACGATCCTGGGCGAGCGCCGACCCTGGTTGCGCAACCGGTCGAGGAGGGGCGCGGCGAGGGTCCCGCTCGCGAGCTCGGGCCAGACCTCGCTGACGTGCTCGCCGGCGAACGCCTTCTCAAGGGCCGCGGCGCTCTTCGAAGCCCGCAGCGCCGGGCTGGTGGCGATGCGATCGACCGGGCCGACGACCCTCGCGAAACCCCGGGCGGCCCGACGGGTCTCCCGCGCCCCGCCGCGCGAGAGCGGCCGATCTTCGTCGTCCGGCCAACGGGCCGGGTCGCGGGTTTCGGCGGGACCATGGCGGAAGAGGAACACCTCCATCGTTGGTAATCCTCTTGCGGTTCGGCGAACCGTGGGTTAAAGGATGCGGGCCGACGGAATCGATGCACGGGTCCGGGAGGCGCTTCGCCGGTCCGGGAGAGACGAGCGCCCTTCGCGCCGACTTATTACCCCCGGATTGATGGAGCGGTTCCCACCGAGTGGGGCGGCGTCCATGGCGGTTCTTGAGGAGGGCGGTCGCGACCGAATTCACCGTCGGTACTCGCGCGGCCGTCGGCGTAGGGGCGGTTCTGGAGCAGCCCGGCCGCTGCCGATCCTCCTCTTCAGCCTCCTCGCGGCATCGCTCACGCTCGGCGGCGCCGCATCCGCCGCATTCTCCGCCCCGTTGCCTCCCCCCGCCGCCCCGAGCCTCTACGCCTCTTGGCAAGGGCACAACACCTTGGGATGCGGGAGCGCCAAGGTGCTCACGGCTCCCGCCTGGAGCTGGACGAAGGAGAAGGGCTACACCGCCGGCACCGTCGCTGCTAGCTATTCGTGCGGACCGAACGGGAGCATCACTTCGACCGATTCCGAC
>JAKIWY010000293.1 GCA_022749835.1 Thermoplasmata archaeon
CCGAGCTCGAGCCCGTAGGGGTGGGGGGCCACCTCCTTCGGCACCGGCGGAACCTCCTGGGAGACCCGTTCGTAGGTGACGCGGGTCCCGTCCGGCTCCACGAGCACGATGCGGGCGTGCGGGTTGACGATCGCCGTGCCCCGAAGGTAGTCGAACGGGGACTGCCGACCCCGGACGTACTTCGCCTTGAGGAGCAGCTCGACCCGGGTCCCCGACGGCCGGTCCCAGAGCAGGAGGTCCTCGTGCACGACCTTCGGTTGGTTCTTCTGGGTGTCGATGAGCAAATCGAGGACGTGCGCGGCCTCCTCCTCCGCGACCTTCGAGGTGATCTGGACCGGTCGCGCGGTGGTCAGACCGGCGTAGAGCACCGCCGCAGAGATGCCGATCCCCTGCTGGCCGCGGGCCTGCCGGTTGGCGTGGAACCGGGAGCCGTAAAGGAGCCGACCGAATACGTTCGGGATCTCCCGGCGGAGGATCCCGGGGCCGTTGTCCTCGACGGTGACCTTGAGCCGCTCGGCGCCCTCCTTCGATATCTCGACGCGGATCTCCGGGAGGACGTGGGCCTCCTCGCAGGCGTCGAGCGCGTTGTCGACCGCCTCCTTGACGGTCGTCAGGAGGGCGCGGGTGGGGTTGTCGAAGCCGAGGATCTGCCGGTTGCGCTCGAAGAACTCGGCGACGCTGATCTCGCGCTGTTTCGACGCGAGCTGCTCGGCGAGGGTCCGGGCCATCGGCACGTCAGGGAAACGAGGCCGTTCGGCTATAAGCGGTCCGCTCGAGTCGGCGAACTTGAAGGGTGAGAGGGCTCGCGCGGGGGGCGGCTCGCCACGTCGCGAAGCACGGGCCGCCACGGACGCCACCGGGCGGCCTCCTCGAGCTCCAGGGAACCGGTAAAGATCGCCTCCTCGGGTTCTCCGTCGGGGACCGGGTGCGACTCGAAGGGCAAGGGCTCGCCCCGCGGGTCGAAGCCGACACTCCCTCCGCCGAAGACCACGCCGTCCTCGACCCCGACGCGGTTGACGTAGAGCAAGGGGCAGGCGTTCTCGACGGCGCGGGCGGCAAGCACCTTCTCGAAGAGCCGGCGGGAAGTGACCGGGGAGGCAGAGATCACGATCAGGAGCTCGGCGCCGGCGAGGGCGAGCTCCCGGGAGACCTCGGGGAAGAAGGCGTCGTAGCAGATTAGCAGCCCGACGGGCCGGCCGGAGATGTGCACGGCCTGGCTGCGGTCGGAGTGAAAGAGAGCACCCACCTCGGGGCCCTCGGGTACTACACCACCGTCTACTATGTTTGCCGGGGCGACGTGCCCGCAGGCGGCACGTGGAATTTCTGGATGGGCCTGACAGGCATGCTCCTGGGCTTGTCCGGCATCCCGGTGTACTCCTTCGCCGCGCACCGCCTCGGTAAGAAGGCCGGCATGTTCATCGTGCAGCTCTCGGCCATCGCCGTGTTCATCGCCACCTGGTGGCTCTATACCCCGGCCCTGCAGTGGCTGCAGGTCTTCGCCTCCGGCTTGATCGCCTTCACCAGCGCGGGTTTCTGGATGCTCTACGGGTCGATGACCGCGGATGTGATCGATTGCGACGAATTGGAGACCGGCAAGCGGCGGGAGGGCGCTTTCTCCGCCTGCGGCTCCTGGATCATGAAATTCGGCATGGGGATCGGCAACTGGGCCTCGGGCGAAATCCTCGGCCGGACCGGCTTTGACGCCACGCTGGGAGGCAACCAACCCGCCCACGCCATCTTCATGATCCGTTTCTTCCTCGCTGCGATTCCGGTGATCGGTCTGGTCGTCGCCCTTCTCATTCTCCTGCGCTTTCCGCTCAGCCAGCAGAAAATGGCGGAAATCCGCGTGCAGCTTGA
>JAKIWY010000294.1 GCA_022749835.1 Thermoplasmata archaeon
GGCCACAGCGCGACCCTGCTGAACAGGGGCTACACCTGCTTTAATGATGGATTCGGTGTCCCTAGTCTCGCCCCTCGCACCTCCGTTCGTGGCACTCGCGCTCATACCTCTGCCAACTGATCCGGGTCCGAAGTGATCAAGGAAGGCGGGCGGCTTCGGCCGCCCGCCTATTTTGCCCCCGCCGAGGGGCATGCCGCTGTTCAAGGAAACGGCTCCCGTCGCAGTCCGGGACGGGGGCGGAAATGCTATAAACGACAACCCCCGGAGATCGCCTCGAGGACTCTCCGATGTCGTTCCCGGTCGGGACGTGGCGCAGCCTGGTAGCGTACTTGAATGGGGTTCAAGGGGTCGCGGGTTCGAATCCCGCCGTCCCGACCATTCCCCGAACGCGCCCTCCGCCGGCGGATCAGCCGCCCGCCGAAGGGGACGCGGCCGCCACAGGGATCATCGACGCGACGCGCCGGGCCCCGTCCTTCCGCACGAAGACGACGTTCAGGAGGAGAAGGCTCTCGTTCGGCGCGTTACGCGTCGAGCCCCACGTGAGCTTCGCGAGCGCCTGGAGCGAGGCAACGTCCGGCCCAAGCGACCACACCCTGGGGGCGCCGTTTGGCTCGAGCTTCCAGAAGCCGCGGAACACGTCCTCGAATCTCGCGAGCACGTCCGGCCGGCCCCACACGGACGTCCCGCGGTTGACCCAGAGGACATCGGGCGCGTCGAGGAGGGCCGCCTTGATGGCCTTGAGGTCGTGGGCGTTCTGCGCGTCGACGAACGCCGTAAAGGCCCGCCGGACCCCGTCTTCGGGCTCGGCAGCGAACCCGGAGAAGGATGCGAGGGTCATCGCGAGCATGGCAGCGACAAGCCTGGACGACATGGCCGACCTCCCGGCTCGTCGGCGAGTGGCGCTCTTTTTTGCGATGGCCGTCGAGCATCGCGTCCCGATCCACGGCGCAGATGCTCAGCGTTGGCGTAGCAGCCCGGCCGTGGTGTGGCGCAGTTGGAACGCCGGTGGCACGGCCCTCGGGGCTGCGAAATGAGCTGCCGTGCGCTGATGGAACCGGCCGCTCGACGGGCGGCCGCCGTACCACACCGGGGGATACGCCGGAACGTAGACCGGCGGCGTCTCGGTGACGACCTCGGGCTGGGGCTCTGTCGTGTCAGGCTCCTGTTCAAACGTCGGGATGAACGTGCTCAGGCTTTGCGGCACGGTGCTCTCGACCGCCGAGAAGTTCCCGACCGCCTTCCTGCCCTCGCGGAGCTCACGCGCAACGTCCGAGAGGCTGCGGGGCGTAGCGCTGACCGGCGGCCTGTCGGTCTCGCCTGTGAGGGTAAGCGAAACCGTGGGAGACGGAACGGCGTCGATCGCTGCGAGAAGGACGAGGGCCATCAGCATGAGCGGCCCCTCCTCACCATCAATCATAGATCGCCGGGAGCCCTGCCGCCAGGGGAGAATCGGAGTCAGGTCCGTGTTGGCCGCCCGGTCAGGGTCGGGCCAGGACTGTGGCCGGAGTTTCTCCCGATTTGGTGACTCCAGAGCGGCTCGAGGGCGGCGGCGCTCCCAGCACGACCCGCACCCGGTGTACGCCGCCGTCGTCGGCGAGCGGTATCGCGGCGGGGTCGGCGGGCGCTCCATCGAGCTCGGCGCTCACGACGCCGCCGACGCGGCGCTCCGGGTTCTCTACCTCGATCGTGTAGCGCGTCTTTGCAAAGCGCCATTCGATGGTGTATCGCGGCCACGACGACGGGATGCACGGATCCAGCGTGAAGAAGGCGCCCCGGCGAGTCAGCCCGAGGATCCCCTCCAGCCCCACGCGATA
>JAKIWY010000295.1 GCA_022749835.1 Thermoplasmata archaeon
CCTTCGAACGATACCTGGGTTTACCGCTGACCTGAGTTCCGCAGGTCGACCATTCACCAGTTAGAGCCTGGTCGACGGCACCTCTCTGGAGCCGACCATTCCGTCTGGCATCGGTCGCCTTGCGGACCCCCGGGGCCTTCCCCGTCAGCCGGACCCTTGAGAGACGGCGGGATTTTCTAATAGGCCCCGGCGGACCCGTGACGCCACGTTCGCGCATGTGCCCCGCGGGAGCCCGACCTTCTGCGCAATGAGGCGGTAGCTTAGCCCCTCGGCCTTCCAGCGGATGATCGCGGCTACCTTATCGGGGGTGGCCCTGACAGGGCGGCCAGGTGGGCGCCCGGAGCGGGTCCGTCGGTGGCCTGACTTGATCTCGCGCATCGCGACCCGGACCCGCTCGGAGCGGCGCTTCGACTCGAAGGCGGCGATCACGGGAAGGAGGGCGAGCAGCACGTCTCGTCCGAGGTTCGGCTTCCCATCGTCGGGGGTGTCGAGGGTTCCCTCCTTGAGCGAGTGGAAGCGCACCCCAGCCGCCTCGAGGTCGAGGACCGCCTGCGTCGCCTTGGTGAAGGTCGCCTCCCGCGAGAACCGGTCCAGACTCCAGACGAGGAGATGGGTCCACGCGCGGTCGGGGGCCCGGGCGTCCTTCAGGAGGCGGTCGTACTCCGCCCGTTCGACCTTGCCAGTGCCGGAGACTTTCTCCGAGTAGACCTTCACGACTTCCCAGCCACGGCGGGCGCACTCGGCCCGGAGCTCGCGTTCTTGGCCGGCGAGGTCCTGGTCCTCAGTACTCACCCTGAGGTAGAGAGCCGCCCGGCCGGTCACTTCGCCGACCCCCTCGGTCCTGAGTCCCTGAGCCCCGCCATGTTCCGCTTGAGGATTGCCCACGATTGCGGGCTCGCCTCAATCCCGAGAGCCCGCCGGCCGAGCTTGTGGGCGACCCGCAGCGTCGTGCCCGATCCGGCGTACGGATCGAGGACGGAGTCCCCCGGCTTCGTGAGGGTGGCCATCATCAGGGTGACGAGGTCTTCCGGCTTCGCGGCGAAGAGATCCCCCTCGGTCGACGGGAGCGAGAAGACCACGTCGACCGGGTAACGGTACCCGTTGGAAGAGTACTCTCGGCCCGGGACGTCGTATGCGCCGTGGTAGGAGGGGCCCTTCCACTTGATCGCGTGCCAGGGCTTCCCCCGCCGGTGCATTGCTCCGAGATTGAAGGTGAGGCTCCCGACCTTCGCGCCCTTGCGCTTGAAGACGTGGATCATCTCGTGTGCCCGGAGGGGCTCGAATTCGGAGAGCCAGGGGGAGCTCCGGAGGGGGCCGCCGGTCCGGCCCTTCACCCAGATGACCTGGAAGCGGTGGTCCAGGCCGTTGTCCATGAACGCCGAGGCCGCGCTGATTGCCATCGCGCCGGCGCCGTGGAGGACCACCTGGCCCGTCGGGCGGAGCAGGCGCGCGACCTGGGAGCCGAGCCAGCTCCAGGCCGGGACCCGATCCCAGTCCGCGGAGGTGGTCCCGTACGGCGGATCGAGATAGACGAGGTCGAAGGAGGCCGGCTTCAGCCGGGGTAGCACGTCCTCCGCGATTCCGGAGCGGAGCACCGGCGCGTAGAGGGTCGGGCGGCACTTACCGTAGGTCTCGCGGACGAGGTGGCGACGGCGTCCGTGCGAATAGGAGCGGTCGCAGAGGTACCAGTACGAACCGTGGCGGTGAGGGGCAAAGGCAACGGCCGGTTCGGGGTGGTGCGTGGGGCCGGGGATACGGGTCGGGTCCGAGACTTGCCCCAGGTCAGCCGTCAAGGGGCGCCTCCG
>JAKIWY010000296.1 GCA_022749835.1 Thermoplasmata archaeon
GCGCGACGCCGAGCTTCTGGTGCTGCCCGCCGGACAGCGTGTCATAGTAGTCATCGGCCTTGTCGGTGAGCTCCACCCTCGCCAGCAGCTCGCCGACGTCCGGCTTGACCGCGAAGAGACGGCCGTAGAGCTGGATCGCCTCGCGGGGCGTGAGCTTCGGGAAGAAGTGGAAATCCTGGGGGATCACGCCGATTCGCTGACGCATCGGCTCGAACTCGGTCCACGGGTCGAAGCCGAGCACCCGGACCTCCCCGCTCGTGCGTCGCCGCAACCCTTCCAGCACTTCGACCGTGGTGGTCTTGCCGGCGCCGTTGGGCCCGAGGAACGAGAAGACTTCCCCGGAGCGGACCTCGAAGTCGATGCCGTCCACGGCGCGTAGTGTCCCGTAGACCTTCGCGAGCGCCGATACCTCGATTCGCGCGGTCATGCTACCTTCCGGCCCATCGCGTCCAACAGACCTTGGGCTGGCCGCCAGAGCCGGGCGACGCTACTTGAGCCCGGACTGAACTTGACTTGACAGGGCGGGGGGAGGGCACCTACAGCTCCCCGACCGGCACGGTGTTCCTTCGCAGCACATAGAACAGCACGATCGCTGCGGTCCAGATCACGGGGCGGAGCGGCTGGCCTAGGAGGACGACATCGCCGAACACCGGCGCCGCGCTCAGGAAGTACACCCCCGAGATGATCCAACGGTACAGCGACTCTCGGCGAAGGCCGTCCCGGACCTTCCCTGCCAACGGCGGGCGGCGTTCCGTCGCAAGCTCCCAGGTGAGCCAACCGAGCACCCCGATCATCACGCCGAGGTCGACCGCATAGACTTGGCTCACCGTCCCTTCGAAGCTGGAATGCAGGCTCGAGGAGACCAGGAGGTTGAACAGGAACGGCTCGAGAGAGACGGAGAACAGGAGCGCCGCGTTCAGCGCGACGGCGCGAGGGCTCTCCGAGGGCTCGAGCGCCATGAGCCGCGTGTAGGCAAGCCATGTGACGATGAGGATCAGGAAGCTGAACCCGAACTGCGCGATCGAACTGTACAATCCGGTGGCCGTGGTCGGGGGGTGTCCGACCAAGGCCAGGGCCCCGACCGAGAGCGCGAGACCGAAGACGAGGTCGGAGAGGGTCTCCATCCGGGGGCGAGTCCGGGGTTCCGCCGCCGGCGCGGGCTCAGCGGGATCCTCCCGGGCGGCCAAGGTGATGTGCGAGCAACCGCCGACGGAGCATGAATCCATCGGCCGGCACGGGTCTCGCGTCCGGCTCCTTTGCAAACACTCACTGCCGGGCGAGGTGCGGGCAGGTTTTCCCGGCCGTTCCCGACTGACTCGGAGTCGCCAGGGCAACGTGGCGAGGGTGGGTAGTTTCCCCCCGAACGCCGTCCTCAGGGTTGAATGACCGTCCGAAGCCCCTCGCCGCGGCGGAGTCGGTCGAGGCCTTCACCGATCCTATCGAGCGGCATCCGCTCCGTGATCACGGGTGAAAGGCGCACCCTTCCGTGCCGGACCAGCTCGATGACCCTCGGATACTCCTCGGTCGGGCATCCCAGAGAGCCGATCAGCGAGTACTCGTGGAACATGATCCGGTTCAGCGGGAGCATGGCGCTCTCGGCGCTGTAGCCAACTAGGCACAGTCGCCCTCCCCGGCGGATCGCCGAGAGGGCGGAGAGCAAGGTCTTCGGAGAGCCGACGGCTTCGAGTGCCACATCCGCGCCCTCCTTTACGATCGCCCGGACGGCCCGCCCGAGCTCCGTCGTCTCGGCGGCGTTCACCGTCGCCACCGCCCCGAGTTCCCGGGCCACC
>JAKIWY010000297.1 GCA_022749835.1 Thermoplasmata archaeon
ATCTGACCGAGAGCCTGGGCCACGTGTCCGCCCCCCCACAACAAGACGTTCGGGCGCGCCGGGACGAACTCGAGAGAGATGGCTACCGACCCCCCGCACAGGCTCGGCAATCCGCCGCTCGCCCACTTCCTGAGGTCGAAGCGATACAGGCCACCTTCCCGCGACCCGAGCGCCGAGCGAGCGAGTTCTTTAACCCTCTCCTCGAGGGCCGCGCCGCCGACGGTGCCCATCGTCGAGCCGTCACGGCGCACGATCATCGTGGCGCCCAACTTTCCGGGGACCGAACCGACCGCTTCGACGACGCAGGCACGCACGAACGGCTCATGCAGCTCCATGAGCCGCAGCGCTTCCCGTGTCGTCGGCCGGTCCATCAGGGACTCCCGCGCGCCCGCCAGTTCGCAAGTGCCGCGTGATAATCCTCGAAGGTCTCCACCGAGGAGGTGACCCCAGGGTCGGTCACCGGGACCCGTCGGACCTGGGGACCGAGCCTTCGGAGCAATGCGCGCAACGGAGCGTCCGGGGCTAGGAATTGGACCATCGGTCGCACCGGGGCCCTGAGGTAGACGGGATGACCCCCCCGGCGTTCGTACGTCGGTAGGAGCCACAACGCCATCGGGTCTCCCTCCGCGACGCTTCGCAAAACGCGCAGGGTCTTAGCTTCGACAAGCGGATGGTCTACTGGCCACAGCAAGACATCCTGTTGCGTCGGCAACGTATCGAGGCCCAACCGGATCGACCCCGTCCGGCCCGACGCCCACTCTCGATTCTCGACGACCGGGATCGACCGGCCGTGAAGCGCTTTCACCGTCTGCTCGTAGTGTCGGCCCGCCACCACGACGGCTGGCGCGAAGCCTTCGGCGGCGGCGATACGGGCCATCCGGACGATCGCCGCTTCATCGCCGACCGATAGCGTCGCCTTGGGCACCCCGCCCAATCGGCGCGATTCGCCGCCGGCCAGCAGGAGCGCGCACGGCCCGTCCTCTCCCGATATTGTCGACAAGCGCGGCCCCTCTCCCGGCTCCCCGAGAATTCGGGCCCTCTCTTTAAATAACCCCACCCTCTGGCCGCGCCGTTCATGACACATCCGACGGACGTGCCGCCCTCGGTGCTATTGCCCCGGGTCGCGGCGGAACTCAAGACCCGCCAGGCGGTGGTCCCGCCCCCTTGGGCGAACTTCGTGAAGACCGGAGTCCACAAGCAGCAGGCCCCGACGCAGCCGGACTGGTGGTACATGCGAAGCGCCTCCGTCCTCAGGAAGTTCTACGTTCTCGGCCCCACCGGGGTCCAGCGGCTCTCCTCGGAATACGGTGGAAAGCGCGACCGCGGCAGCGCCCCGTACCACGCGCGCACCGGCTCGCGGGCCATCTTGAGGGAGATCGTCCACCAGCTCGAGCGCTCCGGCCTCGTGCAGGCCCAGAAGAACCGCGGCCGCCGGCTGAGCCCCGAGGGTTTCAAGCTGCTCGACGCGATGGCCCGGGAGACGCTCACGCGCCTTAGCGAGACCCAGCCGGACCTGCGCAAGTACCTCTAGGCGAGCCGAACGGTCGTATGGCGTACGAAGGCGATCCCGAGCTCAACGAACTTCGACGGCGGCGAACACGGGAGCTCAAGGAGATGCAGGCGGCACAATCGATGGGAATGGCCGGTGACCCGTACGGTCAGGCCCAGGCCGCCGAAGCGCAGCGGCGGGAAGCCGAGCGCGCCGAGCTTTTGCGCCGTGTGCTGACTCCGGAGGCCCGCGAGAGGCTCGGGCGCATCCGCATGGCGA